>JAAUSV010000097.1 GCA_012032525.1 Leptolyngbyaceae cyanobacterium SL_7_1 | reverse complement strand
GATGGCTTGTTGTAGGGTGGTGATCACTTGGGAGGCAATCCAGATGGCGTCGATCGCCTCATGGGGGCGGGCACCGTGCCCCGATTCGCCAATAATCATAATTTCCAAATCATCCGCTGCTGCCGTCAATGCGCCGTAGCGAATCCCCACCGAACCGCCGGGAATCGTGGGAAACACATGCACCCCCAGCACCGCCTCCACATCGTGCATCACCCCATCTCGCACCATCCAGGAAGCTCCCTGCGCCGTTTCCTCAGCGGGTTGGAACAGGAAACGGATGGTTCCCGGCAAGGGTTGACCCAGTTGGGACAGCACCATTGCCGTCCCCAGCCCCACCGTGGTGTGGACATCGTGCCCACAGGCGTGCATGATTCCCGGTTGGCGGGAGGCAAATTCCAAGCCCGTGCGCTCTTGAATGGGCAGTGCATCCATGTCGGCGCGGATGGCGAGCAGGCGATCGCTGTCCTCCTGCCCCGCCAACTCCGCTACCACCCCCGTTTTGCCCACCAATTCCTGCACCCGCAGCCCAGAGGACGACAACACCCCCGCTACATACGCCGCCGTTTGATATTCTTGTCCACTCAGTTCGGGATGGCTGTGGATGTGGCGGCGAATTTCGATCAAACGAGGAGCGAGGTCGGCGGCGATGTCTTTAATGCGGCTGAGCATGGTTCACACAGAGTATGAGTTTCCCTTATCATACTCTGGGGAAAAATCACAAACATGATCAACCAACCCAGCGAAGGATTTCCTCATCTGTGGAAAAATCTTTTTCTGTCTTATCCCGCCCCGACGCCAAGTAATCCTGCTGAAAAGAGTCCTTCAACCCCGACACCAGGTCAAACTGGGGTTGCCAATGCAACTCTGTCATGGCTTTGTGGATATCGGTGAAAAAGTGCTGTGCCCGCATCGGAAAGGCTTTGCGCTTGCCAAAGTCGAAGTCTTTGGGGTTGTAATGGACGATCGCCACGTCATCTGCCGATTTGCCAGCGGCGATCGCACACGCCCGCGCTAGCCCATCAAACGTCACCGATCGCTCCCCCGAAACATTGTAGATTTGCCCGATCGCCTGGGAATTGCCCAGCACCGCCACCATGGCGGCGGCTAGATCGCCGCAGTGTCCCAGTTGGGTGAGGTGGGCACCGTGGGCGGGAATGGGAATGGGGCGATCGTGGACAATCCGATCGAAGAACCATGCCTCTAGATCGTTGTAGTTCTGTGGACCGTAGATGTAGACCGGACGCACGGAGGTAAAGGGAATGGCTTGCTTCGCCAGATACTCCTCCGTCTCAAACTTACCCTTGTGACGACTTTTGGGATCGACGGCATCGCCCTCAATGTGGGGCATTTGGTCGGATTTGAGATAGACCCCAGCGGAGCTGACGTAGATAAAGTGCTGGAGTTTGCCCTGGAATAGCTCCACCAGCGGTTGGGTGTCGCTCAGTTCCCGTCCATTGTTGTCAAAGATGGCGTCAAAGGATTCCCCTGCCAGTGCCGATCGCAGTTGGGCAGCATCGGTGCGATCGCCGGTGATCTGCTGCACCCCGGCGGGCGCAGGTTTATTGCCCCGGTTAAACAGCACCACCTCATGCCCCTGAGCCAGCAACCGCTGCGTCAGGTACACCCCAATAAACCGAGTCCCCCCCATCACCAACACGCGCATACCGCCATCCCCCTATTGAAACGGATCACTCGAAACGGATCACTCGAAATGCCTTGCAACACTGGCATCCCACATTTTACTGGAAGATGGCAACTCGCCCCTGCTAAACCCGCAGTTGGGTGATGGTAATATATCCGGCAAAGCACTGCTCCACATCAGCTCCGGGGTCTCTGGGGCGATCGGGATATTTGCCCACATAGCGCAAGCCCTCCGCCTCCACCACATAGTCCACAGGCAACGGCTGCGTACAGGGCGGACAAAACACGATCGCCGGATCGGGATCGTTCACCGAGGGATGGGGCAAATTCACATTCCAAAAATTGCCGGGTTCTAAGGGGAGCGATCGCAATTTATCCAACACCATCGTGGTCATGCGAGTGGCACGGCTCCAATCGATCGATCGCCCCCGCTGCTTGTAGTGGGAGACGGCAATGGCAGGAATCCGATGAAATGCCGCCTCCCGCACCGCCGCCACTGTGCCAGAAATGTACACATCCACCCCCAAATTGCCGCCCTCGTTGATCCCCGATAGGACAAAATCAACGGTGGGGACCAGATGGCTGAGGGCAACCCGCACACAATCGGCGGGTGTTCCGCCGATGGCGAATTCTCGATCTGCCCGTTGTTCCACCGAAATCGATCGCGTTGTTGTCACCTGATGCCCACAGCCCGACTGGTGATCCGCTGGAGCTACCACAATTCCCTCCTGCCCCACGGCGTTCCACAGGGCACGAATCCCCGGAGCATCAATGCCATCATCATTGGTCAGAACTAACACCATAGGAAGCCACGGATAGCAACTTCCCTATCATCTCTGATTGTTGGCGATTGGCGATTGGCGACTAGCGATTAGTTCATCCTTCATTCATTAGTTGCAGCATTTCTCCTGCTAGACCCGATTCCTGAATGCAAATGGCATAGAGTTGAATGGAATCGAGAGGGACGATCGCCGTTGCCTCCTCGACCGACATACCGGGAGCGGTGCAAAAACTGGCGACCACTTGCTCGTATTGGGCAGGGGTTCCTAGCAAATTGAGCAGATAGCTCTCATCTTGCAGTGTGGTTTGAATGCGATTCATCACGGCATCCACCAAAATGTCGGTGGATTGGGTTGCCTCTCCGGGCAAGAAAGCATTTTGGATCACCGTGGCTTCAATCATTTGCCGCATCACCCCGATCGTTTCCGGGTTCTCCAAAAAAAGCGTCACCATCTGCGGAGTGATTTGGGGGTAGAGCTGCATTGCCACTTGAAACCCCACCATGGCGCTAGCGGCAAACACATCGGACACGGTGTTGATATAAGCCCGGTGGGTGACAGTGGCGTGAGTGCCGTCTGCGCATACCAGCAGACCGTCTGGACTTTCCAATACGAGATCGGCTCTCCCATGCTCAAAGCAGGCGTAGAGCGTGTTTTGGATATCGCTGGAAAACATTGTCGATAGGCGATCGATCGAGCTAGATTCCGTTAACGGAGCCTCGGTTGTAGGAGGGGACGCACTGGGGGCTGCCGTTAGGGGAAGGGCGATCGTCAACAAAATAGGCAAGGCAGTCGCCACACTACCTAGGAGATGCAAGCTGTAGACGTGGGACATGGAATTTTAAGATCGTAGGGAAGCACACAAAACCTGACGCATCTGCCGCAAATTGGTAGGAAAATCAAGCCGACTGACTTGTTGAATCAAGAAAGCTGGCACAGGCAGCATGGGGGTTGCTCGCACCGTGTAGGTCAGCAAGGTTCCCGCTTGGTAGTCGTGCAGCTTGAGGTGGGCTGAAAAGTGGGTAAAGTCGCCCTTCTCCAGGGTGAAATGAATGTGATGATCGGCGGGTGAGACAATTTCCAGGACTTTGAGGTAAATTTCTACCTTCGCGGCAAATAATAAAAACGATTTTTCAGCAACTTGACGAATGCGTTTGCTCTTTGTGAACGATCCCTCCTCTGAAGTAAGGATTTCACTACAAATCACATCGGGGAAGTAATCAACCCAGCGAGGGTAGTTGGTAACTCCCTGCCACACCTGCGATCGCTCTAATGGCAAATACATCTGCGCCACCACCGCCCCGCCCCACTCAGACTGGGTTGGTGTGTGTACCAAAATCTCACCATTTAGCACCGTTGGACTGGGAGAACTACCGAGACTAGTTTCCAAACGCTGGATTGTAGAATCAACCAGAGCAATACTCATTCGGGTTTCGCGCTCCTAGCAGTGTAGAGGGTCTTGGAGAGGGGACAGGTTGATCAGGAAAGGTGATGAATAACAGAGGGATACCGTAGAACGATCGACTGGCAGTCAAGGAATTACCCTGGCAATCCTGACCTGGTGTTACTTTACTTCACATGCTCGGTACTGTCATCTACATTCGTTGATTGCATCCATAAATTTTTGGAGAAGCACGGGAACGGAAGGGTGAAGAAGGAGGGCGGAGGGTGGAGGGTGAAGAAGGAGGGCGGAAGTTAATTGCTAATTGCTGATCACGCGGTGTGCACATTCTTCTAATGCCTTGTGGGGTGGGCATCCTGCCCGCTCAGTTTGGACGGGCAAGATGCCATCCCACAAGAGAATGGGCATTTCAGCCATCAATAGGCACACTGGGTTAATCGCTAATGGCTAATTGCTAATTGCTTCTTGATACACTAACGAAGACACGTCCATTAAACTCCCATGCAAGATCCCCCAAACTATGGTCAACCGTTTCCCAATCCTGACTGGGAGCGATCGGGCAATTCTCCAGCCAAAGCCTCTACCAATGTGGATTATCTTGTAGGCAACCTTGTCGAACGGGTGGAGCAACTAGAGCAACAATTGGTGCAACTGCGATCGCAAAATCAACAACTGCTGCGGCGCACGCCCAATTTGGGTGTGCGGATTTTCTATATTGTGCCGCGTTTCTCATGGTGGTAATGGCGTTCCTGTTGTTGCTCTATGCCTCTGGAGCGTCCGACCGAATTCCCTGGATTTCTAGTCCAACGGCTGTTGGAGCTTTGGTGTTGCTGGCGATCGGGGCAGGGATTTTAACGGCGATGCGCAACCGCTAGTCCTAACCTGAGTTTTGTAAGTCAAGAACCTCTTGAGCTATGAGCGTGCCAACTAAAATATTTTTGGGATTGCTGGGTGTGACGATCGCCGTGTGGTTGTTGCGTGGCGTTGGCATGCTGACGTTTTTACCAGGAATTGTGATCTGGGTATTGGTGCTATTGACGATCGCGGCTGGGGTGGTTAGTCGGGTGTATCGGGTGGTTGAGTGACTGGCTGGAGTGTGGAGATTTAGAGGAACGCAGTTTAGCCGATCGCGCTGCCATGTCTTCGCCGACCGTCACATTCAATTGATCGCCAATCAGCAGCACAAGGGAACTGAGGTAGAGCCACAGCAACAGCACAATCACTGTGCCAATGGCTCCGTAGGCGCGGTTGTAATCGCCAAAATTGGACACATAGGATCGAAATAGGCTGGAAATGGTTGCCCAGGAGATGGCAGCCAGAATTGCTCCAGGGAAAATGGGTTTGTTAGAAGTCCAGCGGCTGGGTCCAATGCGATACACTAGCCCAAAGGCGATCGAAACAATCCCTAAAGACAAACCCCAGGTAAGCAGCCGAGCCAAGGATTCGGTGCTAAAGAAATCACTGGTGTTGTCTAGATAGCTAATTGCCCAGTCTCCAACTAGTACAAGGGCTGAGGCAATCATCAGCAATAAAATCGTCCCTAAGGTCAGCCCCAGGGAGATCAACTTAGCTTTCCAAAATGGGCGGCGGCGCTTCATTGGGATGCGATGGATTTGATCGAGGGCAGTCATGGCGGCGCTAAAGGCTCCTGAGGTTGCCCACAGCGCCACCACAAAACTGAGGGAAAACAATCCCCCATCGCGGCTATCGCTGATATCTCTGACAAACCGATCGATTAGGACAAACACTTCTACCGGAGCGACTTCTCGAATGCGTTCTGCCAATTGTTGAAAGGCAACGTTTAATGGGTGGAAAAGTCCGATCGCGGTCAGTACCGTCAAAATTGCTGGAAACAATCCCAGCATGGCGTTGTAAGCCATCTCAGCCGCCAGTCCGGGGAGGCGTTGTCGCCCGATCGCCTCCACGGTTCGCCGAATTGTCATGGGGTTGATGTGCCCAAAGAACCGAAAAAATCGCCGTGCCCCAATCCAGTCTAGGCTACGTCTTAGCCCCCTCAGCCCGTAATAACGAACCGCTCGCCAAGCTTGGGTAAAGTGGCATTAGCGTCGTGCCTCTCTCGCTTGAGTTGGCAATGTAATCGTAAACGTCGTCCACCCCTGCCGACTTTCCACTTGGATAATTCCACCAATTTGCTCTACTCGTTTTTGCACCAACGCTAACCCCAAGCCAGTCCCTCCTTGCTTATAGCGATCGGCTTGAATCACCCGGTAAAACTTCTCAAAAATATGGGGCAATTCATCAGATGGAATCTCAGCCTGGTTCCGCACCGTAAACACCATGACTGGCATCAGGATTGCCTCAACCAAGCACAAACTATCCTGCACCCTCAATTCAATCTCATGCCCTTCTGCGGTGTACTTGCAAGCATTATTCAGCAATTCTGACAAAATTCGTTGCAGGACGCCAAAGTCCGTTGTCAAGGGTGGCAGGAGTGTGGGGCAGTGAACGGTAAACCGCTGTCCCCGATTTGTCGTGCGAAATTGAAAGGGGTCTGCAACCTTGGGGAGCCACTGATGCACGTCTTCTAACGCCAGATGGATGGGATAGGAGGCTGCTTCCAAGCGCTGTAGATCGAGGAGTTCATCAATTAACTCTGCTTCCCTGGCGGTCTCCGTTTCCAGAATATCTAAGTAGAGTTGTCGGCGTTCCTGGGTCGAAACTAGCTTGAGCATGTGAATCGCCATTTTGACGTTGGCGATCGGCGTTCGCAACTCATGGGAGACCGTGCTGAGAAACTCGTCTTTCAAGCGATTTAGCTTTTCTAACTCGCGCACCTGTCCTTGAGCCGCTTGGTAGAGACGGGCTTGGCGAATGGCGATCGCACATTGGTTTGCCACCTGTTGCACTAGCCGAATCTCAAACTCGCTAAACACGTAGTCTTTGTGGTGAATCAACCACAGATCTCCTAAAACTGCCTGATCCATCCCCTGCGACGACTGGGGATCAACGAAGATGGGGCATGCCAACATTGCCACGTGCCCCCGCATGGGATTGGGAAACAGGGAACAGAATTGAAAGGAATAGCCCTGTTGCAACTGGTTATAGATTTCGGGGAATCGATCCATCTGTGCCACCCGCCCCTGGGAGGTGGGAATTGAGCTGGTGTATTCATAGCGAATCGTGGATGTGCCCTGATCAAGGTCATACAGCGCTGAGTTGCATCCCGCCAATCCCAGCACCAGGGTTAGCTCTCGCACCGCCGCTTGCATAATTTGGCTTTCATCCAAAAAATCCCGGACTTTGTCGGTAATCCGTTTGAGCATGGAGTCAAAGGTCAGTACCTTTTGGACTTGAGCACTTTGGCTTTCGACCTGTTGTTGCAATTCGGCATTGAGTTGTTGCAGACGATCCTCTGCTTGGCGATGGGGGGTGAGGTCGTGTATTGACCAACACAGATGGGGAGGATCGACCTGCCCCACCAAGCGGCAATCTAATTCCACCTCAACCCAACGGGCTGCACTGGGATTGAGTCTGGTTTCTAGAGTTAACACCTCCCCAGTGGATGCGGTCTGGCGGAGCCAATGGGCAAGGCGATCGCGCTCTGGCTGCGTTAACCAGTCACTTAGACAGTTGCCTATCAGGGAAGACTGCTCGGTCTGCAATAGCTGAGTTGCCAATTGATTGCCCGCCACGATCGCCCCCGGCAGAGTCGTGATCAGGCACCCACAGGAAACGTAATCAATCCAACTCCAGGGTTGGGAGAATCCCGGCGTGGGTTGAATGGCTAAGGGTTGCGCGGGCGATCGCGTTGCCATAAGTAGACGAGTCGCCATGGCAACCTGGTCTAAAAGCACCCCCAGTGCTGCCTGCTGCTGATCGGACAAACCATCGGGAAGCGGCAAGATCGAACCCAGTTGATGATAGACGCGCTCAAGGGCTTGGTTTAGATTTACTGGGTTCACAATCCCTCTCTTCAGTCTGTCACCCATCTGCCTTACAACCGTCAGCAGTCCGGCTAAAACATTACTCTCTGTCGTAGTTATAGCAGCAGAGCCGAAGGCAGAACAAACGGAGACCCCTTGGGGCAAACGCTGGGATCAGGGTAGTAGGCGTTGTTCTAGATTCAAGCTAGATCGAAGGAATTAAGCGTTGGTAGGGGTGTTGGTGGGAGTTGCCCTACACTGAAGAGTGAGCTAGCCGGGAACGCACTCGATCAACCGCCATTGAGAATTTTCGCTGATGGCTTGGTTAACTAAGTTAGACATGCGGCGGCAATGGTTGTCGGTATTGAGGGGCAGTTCCTCGTTTTTGACAACAAAATTCATCTTGACCTCGCTGCTGGTGCTGTGCAAGCGATCGATCAACACTTCCACCGTCACTAGCTTGCTAAACACCACTCCACCCGGCACCTCGCGGGCGACTAGGTAGTCTTCGGAGTCGTAGATGATGTCAAAGTTGCAAGATTCTAAAACAGTTGCCAATACCTGTCGAAGCTTGTCCAGGGAAACTGAAATCGTAAAAAAACTGGTATAACGCGCCATACTCAACTCCGGCAGATAATGTGAGTGTTGTTTGACCAGATAGCTATAAACTAGCTTTCCAGATGAATCCCGGTGGGCTAATCGCCAAACTGTCCCCAATCAAACTTAACTCCAGCCAAAAAATAATCTCGGCGAGATACGTAGACTTTAACAGCTAGCCCTCTAATTCACAACCGTTAGTTGCTCACTCCCATGCTACATAAAACAAAACCTAGACAAATTCCCACATTTGACTAGCTGGGGTGGTAGAAATTGGGTTGGGATTTTTGGTTTGACATGCAATAGGCAGATGACATGAAGGGCAAATTGATTGTGTTTGAAGGAGTCGAGGGCTGTGGCAAAACCACCCAGCTTTTGACCGTGCAAGCCTGGTTAGAGGACAGTGGGTGGCTCCCGCATTTGCAGGCACGGGGCTATCTGACCCAGCTCGTCACCACCCGCGAACCGGGTGGCACCGAGCTGGGCAAGGCATTGCGATCGCTCCTCCTCACCCCCGACCAAGCCCCCCTTCACCGTCGGGCTGAGTTGTTGCTCTACGCGGCTGATCGGGCGCAGCACGTTGAGCAAGTGCTCAACCCCCTGCTCCAACAGGGTGCACTGATTTTGTGCGATCGATTCACCGACTCTACCCTTGCTTATCAAGGATTTGGACGCGGCATCGGGACAGATTTGGTAGAACAGTTAAATGCGATCGCCACCGATGGTCTACAAAGTGACCTCACCCTTTGGCTCGATGTTCCCGTGACCCTGGGGTTGCAGCGGGCCCAGCGACGAGGAGCGATCGATCGGATGGAGCAAGCGGATCTGGACTTTCACCAGCGGGTGCAGCAGGGGTTTGCCGAACTGGCACGCCTGCATCCCCAGCGCATTGTCCGAATCAACGCCAATCAACCCGAAGCGGCGGTGGCTCAAGACATTCAAATCATCTTGCAACAGCAATTTAGCCAATGGTATCCCACGGTTTTAGCGCCCTCCTAGGACAACCCCAAGCGATCGAGCTTCTGCTGGCAGCGGTCGATCGCCAGCGGGTGGCACCTGCCTATTTGTTTGTCGGATCGCCCGGTGTGGGGCGCAGCTTGGCAGCGCGGTGTTTTGCAGAACTCCTCCTATCCCCCAATGGCACGGCTTCCCCCGCCCTTGCCCAGCGCCTTGCCCACGGCAATCACCCCGACTCGTTGTGGATACAACCGACGTACCTGCATCAAGGGAAGATGCTGACAGCGGCGGACATGGAATCCCTGGGGCTCAAACGGGCGACTCCCCCCCAGGTTCGATTAGAGCAAGTGCGAGGCATTGGGCGATTTCTCAGCCGCGCCCCCCTGGAAGCGCCCCGATCGGTCGTAGTTGTGGAAGACGCAGACACCATGGGGGATGCCGCCGCCAATGCTCTGCTAAAAACCCTGGAGGAGCCGGGGCAAGCCACCCTAATGCTGATTGCCCCCGCCGTTGAATCCCTCCTCCCCACCCTGGTTTCTCGGTGCCACCGCATTCCTTTTTGGCGATTGGATGGGGAAGCGATCGCCACCGTTTACACCAACACGGACACGAAGAGATTTTGCAACAGCCTGACGTGATCGCCCTAGCACAGGGCAGCCCCGGAGCCGCGATCGCCCATTGGCAGCGCTTGCAAACCATCCCCCCCGATATGCTCGATACCCTGCGCCAACCCCCCGCCACCCTGCGCCAAGCCCTCGATCTGGCTCGACACCTCACCCAAACCCTGGATGTGGAAACCCAACTCTGGCTGGTGGACTACCTCCAACACCACTACTGGCAACGCCACCAACCCCAGGTTTTACCGATTTTAGAAACTACCCGCCGCCATCTATTGCGGCATGTGCAAGCGCGGCTTGTATGGGAGGTGACCTGGATGGAAATTTTTGAATTACAGCAGTTAGCGATCAGCAATTGCTAATCGCCATTAATCACCTTATGTAACGAACAAATTTAAGCTTCCTAACCGCTCTATTGCTTTTTCTAAACAACCGCAAATTTTAGTGAGTGGACAGCCGATTCCCTGGGACAGTTGCAACAATTAAGGCACGCGATCGAGGGGACTTTAGCATGGCACATCACACGCTGACATATACGAATTCGCCCCACTCCACCAAGCCAACTCCGCGCCACGAGCAGTTGCAAATTGCCCTGGCGATCGCCGATGAAGCTGCCCTCAAATCCCTGCTGCTACACTGCACTCCTCCCATTGCCGATTCCCATTCCCTAGGAACGATCACCGCCTCGATCGGCATTCCCCTGACGCCCAAAAAATCGCTGGATGGACTGCTGAAGTTTGAGACGATCCACTGCCAACTGTTGGCATCTCCGCCCCAATCCTCTCCCCGATCGGATGAGCCGCGCCATTTTCCCCAGCGCCGCGATAGCGAGTTGGTGCGGTGCGAATCGGAGTTGCGTACCCTCGGTCAGGGATTGGCGCTTGCCCAGCGATCGCCCTTCTATCCCATGCTGGCTTCCTTGCCTCGCAGATCGATGCCATTCTCAACTTGCCCAGCGAGGGTTGGTACAAAAGCTGGTGGTCTGCCCTAGAGACAGACGGCACCTCGACTCCCTTTATGCGGGTTCTGCGTACCCTGCGCTATTACGATGGCAGCTTTACCATCCAATACAAAGATTACTTTGCCCAAACCAAGCCTGCTTGTTTTAAGAGCCAGGAACACAGCGTCGTAGTCGAAATCGAACCGCAACTCCGCAGCTTTCAAAAAACGCTCGAAAAGATCAACTATTCCCGGCAGCAGTGCCACACCGATAAAGCCCTGCTGATCTACGACGAGATGGCTGACTTGGAAGCCGAGGGGTTTATCAGCCAAGGCATTAGCCTCTACAGCACCCGCCATCTCCCAATCCACACCCCCGCCAACTGCACCTTGTGTGGGAACACCGACTGCCCCTTGCAAGGTCGAGCGGACTCACCCGTAATTCTCTGTCGGCAGTTCTGTCTAGAAGCCATTAGCAACTAGCCATCCCCTCATCCCTCATCCTTGATCTTTCCCACCTTCCTGCCCTGCATCCGTCGCCGTTGCATAGGCTGTTGGTTATACCACCGATGCCATTCCTTGGAGCTGCGGATGGCTAACCAGAGAAGGAGTAGGGCAATCAGCCCACCTTGGCGGGGGGCATCAAAGGCAAACAGTACCAGGGAAACGCAGAGAAAATCTTGCAAAAAAACAATGCTCAGGGGTAATCCTTGTAGGCGAAAGAACCACCCTACCTGGACGAGTTGTAGAACGAAGGCAAACAACCCACTAACCAGTGCAATAATCAACACCGACCAGTTCCCCAGCTCAGCCGTGCGAGCGATCGTCACCCCCGCGATCGCCCCCACCACCGGGCTAAGCACCAGTTGAACCATTTGCAGGATGCGCAAGCCCATTGGCTCTTTAGACAGAAGCAACTCCGCCAGCGACCAACTAACCAACACCCCCAAAACGATTTGCGGGGGAATTTGGGACAGTAGCGGAACCGTTGCCCATAGGCGATCGCGATGCAACAGCCCAATCAGCAATAGGGGTAATGCCACTCTCATCCCAGCGGCGGCTGACAGCGATAGTGCCGCCAAAAGCTCAACCATTGTAAAAAATTATCCTAGGTGCAATGAATCGCCTGACAATTCCAACGAAGCCAACCCGCACACGAACGCCCCAGGCAGGATTCGAACCTGCGACCGTCTGCTTAGAAGGCAGATGCTCTATCCACTGAGCTACTGGAGCTTAGGCACCCAATCTATCTACAGGGTAACGAAGTAATCGTTACTCACCTGTAGGGACGGGAAAAAGTTATGAAAGCGAGACTTAACTTTGAGTAGCACCCACTTTAATCTTATAAGAATGAATAGAAAAGGCAGTATTGAATGAACTATTTTTTAGTGGCATGGGCTGCGTTCAACGACTCAGCCATCTTCTAAACCAACCAATCTTCATTAGACTAAGGAATGGCGTATTCTAATGCTAGAAGAACAACAGGTGTACACTAAAAACCAATTGGTTTGGTTGGGCGCGTCCGTTATTTTATAAACGAATTATATTAGCGTGCTCGGTTGCGAGTCTGCTCAGCGCCTCTGTTTGCCTATTTTGCCCGTCTATCCCAGCCTTGATAGGAGCCACCTGGAAGCATCATGTTTATCTTGAAGAGGCAAGATGTTGAAATCACTAACATTCAACATCCTAAGAAAGATCAGCAGATTCCGATCCTCCACTATCAGGGTCAGACCTTTCGCCTGATTCAAGTGTTTAATGCGGCTCAAGAGGAAGAGGCGAAAGCCTTTTGGCGAGATTTAACCGACAATCGCGGCAAAGCCTGTGTGTTGCTAGAGGAACCCGATCGCTACAGCGTGTGGGGCAAGGTGCGGCTTGAACAACTCACCACCGAAGCGGGAGAACCGGAAACCGACGCTTCGCCCACCTCGTTTATTCAAGCCTGCCTACTCTTGTTGCAAGCGGTTTACATTGACATTGAAGACTTGTTGGGGGCAAAGCAAGCCGTTTCCTTTCAAAAGGAAATCACTTCTGTCTTTCAACAGGGTCGCTTTCCCAAAGCAGACTCCTCCGATGCGGTCAACCAGTTGCTAACGGTTGATCCCCTGGCATCTCTACAAACTCCACCCTGGCAAGAACAGCATCTCAGTACTTTATTACAAGAGCTTTACCGTTTAGGTCGGCAACATTTTGGCAATGCTGGATTCACCAGCCGAGTTATGGATGCATTGCAAGATTTACCTTCCGGCGATCGCAATCGCTTTGTTGCCTGGCTCAAGCAAGCCCCTGGCGGAAAAGATTGGCAATGAGCTGTCATAAATCTTGAACTCCTGATCGAGGTTCTTCGTTCAAATTAATGTGTCAGGACAACGGAACGGTTCTAAGATAATGGCTTTAGATGAACCGCTAATCATCGTTGTAATCATGGGACAACGTTGCAATTGGGACTGCAATTGGGGGTTTCCGCGATGCACTCCTCCATGGTGTTCAGTTCCATGGTGTTTAGTGAATTGGTTTGACTGAATGGCGCTGTCTAACAGGACGTTCAGATTTGTCCTGCCCCTGAGCTTGCTCCCAATCAAGGAAGGTATCTATCGATGATGAAGAAGGCTGCTAGCACTGGCTTCAAACTGACCACCCAAACTCTAGTTCTGGTTTCGATCGCCTGGGCGGTCTTGACTCTACTTTTCTTTTTACTCTTCAGCGTGCCGCTACCCGGACAGGAACGACTGCCCTGGTATAATCCAGCAACCTATCTGTTGGAATGCACTGCCTTCTTTTTTGCTGGCATTTTGTGCCTGCGGAACTGGCGCAGTCCTCAGATTGTTAGCGGTCGCAGTGTGTGGTTGGCGATCGGCTTGGGGATGTTTTCCTACTTCATTGGCAATTTGTGGTTGGGATACTGGGAACTGGGGTTGGGCAAGGAGCCGGATGTGACACCGGGGGATCTGTTCTTTTTGCTCACCTATGTGTTTTTGGTGAGTGGGATGGTGATTGCAGTCTTCTCGCGGCAACTGAGTTTAACCTTTCTGCAAATTCTCGCTATTTTAGGAATTTTGGTCGGCAGTGTTGCCCTGGCATGGGGGTTGGTGCTAGAGCCATCGGAGGTATTTGCCTTGTCTGATCGTGGGGCGATCGCCACTACAAATCCCCCCCGCGATTGCAGAGGTTGCACAGGAATTGCGTTGGGTACGGGAAACCGCCTCTGCCACGCTGGTGGCTGCCCCAGCACCCCCC
>JAAUSV010000096.1 GCA_012032525.1 Leptolyngbyaceae cyanobacterium SL_7_1 | reverse complement strand
AGCAATTTGGCTCGGATGCACGCCTAAATCACTCGCAATTTCATTGACTGTCCTCAGCCCTTTGATCGCTTCGAGCGCTGCCTTGGTTTTGAATTCAGCACTGTATTGTTTTCGCTGCATAGTTTTTGTCTCTCGGTATTTGCCCTGACCTATTGTGCAGCGGGTCTCTCTTATTGCTTTGTCCAGTTTATGGGGTACATCATATTGTGCTATTCCAAGTCAGTAGAGATGCTGAAGCACTCGATCCGATTGTTACTGCACTACCTTAAATTTGGTGATGTGCCTGTCCCTTCATAAATCATATTCCTATTCAGCAACGCCGCAATTTTGTGCAAAAGCAGCAATCCGGTGCAAGATTTTGCCAATGTATGGGGTGTAGCTTAACTTAGCAACTTAACTCGCTGCCCTACGGCTTAAGGATTTGGGAGTTCAATTAAACGTTAAGGATGACTCATATAGCTAATTGGTTTAGGGGACTGAGAACTGGCTTAAAGCAGTTCACAAACGTCTTTCGTGCACCAGTTGTTTCCGATGTTATTTCCAAAGCTTCCGATTATGTGCCAGTACCAGGGAACTTTGCTGTCGTGTTGTACGATACACGAGGTAACAATGCAACTGAACTTGGGCGTTATGACAATAGCGCTAAAGCAGTTGCTAGAGCAGATCTTGCGGGTGTCTATTCTGCTGTTGTGTTCGATATAGATTACAAGGTGCTTTTCTATTTCAATGAGGGGGCTGGTCTTCAAACCTTCCTTGCTGTCGGTACAGAGCCTAAAGAACTTATTACATACATCGCAGCAGGAGGCTTACTCAATCCTCCACCAAATCTTGAGAAAATCCTTGAATTCGCAAAGCAGCAGGGTTATTGGTACGACACCTATGAAGATCTTAATCGCTATGGTGAGGAGATAACTAAGCGACTGAATCAGTTGATCGGTGGTAGACAGTAACCTGCTTACCTATGAATCGCTTACTAAACCACAAACTTGCTGATTCAGATTTGAAGACTATCACTTTGGAAAATTTTATCCGCAGCAGTCATAATATTCACATTTTTGGTCGGCTCTACCACCCGTATCACCTTGCCAAAGATATTGGGACAATTGCACTTCTAGTATTTTCGGAGTGGTGGGTTCACAATCGATCGCAACTCAGCTTTTTGGCATTTGTCGGTGCGTTCCTTAGTATGCAGACGCTGTACATGATTGTCCGATTGCTGAAATATCAGATTTGGGGAATTGCAGAACGTTCATACATTCAGGATGCAATTCTCATTTTGCTGCCCACCTATGCTTTAATCAGTAGGGCATTGGGCAATGCGATCGCACCCTCAATGGATCTCGCAGCCCTTGACCTTGCATTGGGCGTTGCGTTCATCCGAGTTGGTTGCTTTTTGGGAGGCTGTTGCTATGGTCGCCCAGCAGTTTGGGGAGTCAAATATCAGGAAGCGCAAAGCACTGTAGCAATACAAGGATTAGTTTGGGACAAACTAATCAACCAGTCTTAGTTCCATTTGGATGTTGCAACGTTCGTAGGGAGATGGTTGTCCAACAACTTTGCGAAACCCCAACTTTTGATAAAGCTTAATTGCAGGCTCCAATATAGTATTACTTTCTAAATAAATCGTCTTAGCTCCCAACTCGCGTGCTTTGGCGATCGCCGCCTGCCCCAGCAACCAACCAATCCCTTTGCCTCTGGCATTTGCTGTAACTGCCATTTTTGCCAATTCGTATCGATCGTGCTCTGCTTTGATCAACGCACACGTCCCAACAATTTCACCGTTGTTGCGTGCCATATAGATGTGTCCACCAGGATTGAGAATTTTTTCATCGGGGTGGTCAAGAGAGTGATGATCAAACTCCTCTAGCTTGAAATAGGTCTCAATCCATTCGTAGTTTAATTGCTTGAATTGAGCGTGAAACTCTGGTGAATAGTCGATAATTTCAACATCTTGATGTTCACGAATTTTTCGGATTTCTTGAACCCGATTGAAAAAGCTTTTTCAGTTAGTAAAAACTCAACCTCTTCAATGGCTTGCCAAAGGTTGTGTTGCATTTCTGATAACAAACATTCCACGGCTTGATTGACATCAACGTATTGTTTCTCAATCTTGGGTATGAGTTGCTTCCCTGTTTCAGAGAGTTTTACCACACTCACCCTCGCATCTTGGTTACGCTTCGTAATAGTCACCAATCCCTTCCGTTGCATTTCTTTGACAATTTGACTAACAGAAGGATGGGAGTGCCCAATCACTTGGGCTATCTCAGTAATGGAAGCTTCGGATTCGTGCGAAAGCACGTAGAAAACCGGAAACCATTTAGAATCCAGTGCTACATCGTACAAAGCGTAGATTTTTGCCGCGTCTTCTGTAAACCGATCGCCTAGACGCCGCAGTCGGCTACCAAGCGCCATTTTTCCAACTTGCTCATAAAAGTCCATAGTCTAAAATCAGTTACGTAAGCAATTACCTATCTCATTTAAGCTTATTCATTGCTCGCTTTCAAGTCTCACTGGGAAATGCTCCGCTACTGATACAGACAGTCATCAGAATGGAACACTACTGAGAAAAAATTAGGGACAACGTCTTACCATGCGATTAGTTCAAATTCCTTGGTTCTATCGATCGCCCAACGCCCAGATCCCCATGTCCATTCCCTCCCCGATCGCCCCTGAATTTCTCCTGTTTGTGCAGCATGGTTGGGCAGATGACAACCGCGCCATGCTCAGCCTTGCCCAGCACCTCGTCACCGACACCACGCCAATCATTGCCCCTGATTTGGGGTTTTTGGAGACGTGGATTAGAATTACCCCGTTGATTGCAGGGGTGGAGGCGATCGCCCTACAACAATTCACCCGCTACCCCGATGTCCCGATTAGAATCGTGGGTCATTCCATGGGGGGGTTGATTTGGCTAGAGGTGCTCAGCCGTCACCCAGAGTGGTGGTCAAAGGTTCACTCACTGGTCTTGGTGGCATCGCCCGTGGGTGGAGCCGACTTGGGACGGTTGATCGATCCATTGAACTTGGGAATTGGGATTGCGGGGGATTTAGGGCGCAACCGCACCGCGCTGGCGGTGGCGATCGCCGCATCCATCCCTACACTGATGATTGCGGGGGATAGTGATGGCGGCAGTGACGGGATTGTGCCAGTGGTGTGTACTCGCTTTGCCAATGCCCAGTTTGTTTGTCTTTCGGGGATTGCCCACGCGGCGATGCGCACCCACCCCAAGGTAATTGCCACGATTCACGAGTTTTGGACGGGAACTGCCAACTACGAAGTGGTTGCGGCTGACGATATGATCCAACGCCTCCGTGCTGTTCCTGGAATGACCGATGGGCATTGGCGCGACTTCAACCGCGCGACGATCGCCATGCACCTAAATACTGGTGGAACTCTACGGGTGTGGATCAATCCCCTTGGCATTCCCCATGTGTTTCTGGCTTCTCCGGGGGGTGAATGTTTGTATGCTGGGTTTGTGGGATGGTTGCACACCAACGATCTACACCAAGCGCTAGCAGACATTCGCCAAGTCTACGGCACGTAGCGGGTTGCAGTTGCTTACCGATCGCCAATCCGGATCTCCATGGCTCTAGTGGCACTCAAAATTTCCAAAATGCATAGATAGCGGGGGGATGCAGCGCCTCTGCGACGATCGCCACGCCAATGATGCGTTCAAGCGGCACGGGCAACGAGAACACCTGAATGGTCGGTGGGATTGGCTCCGCTGCCAGTCGGGGCAAAATTGTTGCTCCTAATCCCTGCGCCACCAAGTTGACAATTGTCGCATCGGTCTCCACCTCCGAAGCAACGTGTAGCTGGCATCCCCACGCCTCCGCATGGTGGTACACCGATCGCATCATCACCGTTTCAACGGGCGGCATGATCAAGCTTTGAGCCGCCAGATCGTCCCAGGTCAAGCGAGAACTGGGAAGATGCATGGTTGGTGGCAGCAGCACAATAAATTCATCTCGCAGCAATTCCCATGCCTCTAGATCGGCGCTGGTGGGCATGAAGGTAAATCCAATATCAGCTCGTCCCTGCCGCAGGGCTTGCTCAACTTGGGGATAGTCGTCGTGCTCCGTTAAGTTGAGGGCGATCGCTGGAAACCGCTGGTGAAACTGGGTGATCACCGAGGGCAAGATATGGGTTGCCACGCTGCGAAAGGAAGCAATTCGCACCTGTCCTCCCTTCAACCCCCTGGCGAGATCGGCTTCTTTGCTGATTTCGTCTGTTCGATAGACAATCTCGCGGGCGTGTTCCACGATGCGCTTGCCCACTGGGGTGAGACGCGCCCCATAGCGACCTCGAAGAAAGAGGACAACGCCCAAATGCTCCTCCAGGGTGGCGATCGCATGGCTGACCGCAGACTGGGACATGTCTAGTTGCGCCGCTGCCTCGCTGAAATTGCCCTGATTGGCGATCGCTACCAGAATCCGCAACTGCGAGAGTTTCATTTGATTTTGCCCATTCATCTTCATGGCAGTTGAGTTCCTCTCAAACCCCCACCAAAATCCTCTACCGAGGTCGCTGTATGAAACTTGCTCATGCATACCATGCAGATTAGTTTTTGTAGTTTTTGTAACAAATTTCTATATTTAATTTATAGACAAAACAGATGCAGTTAGGAGTGAATGATTATGAAATCTTTTATGAATTGGCAAGGTTATTCCGTTGTAGACCACACATCCGCTTCTGAGTCCGCCTCTAGAGAATCGTTGGCTGCCATTCTCAAAGACGTAAAAGAGCAGGTTCTAGCCCACGTTGTGGCTTCTGCGGAACCCCATGTGTGGACGACCCACGATCGCACGGGACGGACGCACTGGAAAGCCTACGACCCCACCACCAACCAATCAGTGGATTGGCTCTCGGAGGAAGACCTACGAATTTGGCTTGAGAAACGCCACCACATCAATCGCTGGTATGCCAAGGTTTAGCGATCGCCTAACCTACTCGTTCCCTATTCACTCTAGCCGGAATTGAGCAGTGGTACTGTTTGATGCAGTACATGGTCTCTAAATCAAGCATTACCGTTAGCAAAACTCAAAATCCCTCTTCCAAACTGTGGAGGAGGGATTTTGGCTAAACCGAAAGCGTGGTATCAGCGCTTAGTCAACCTTGGCGCGATCGCTGGAATTTTCGGCTGGGTCCAAGATAAACTCAGAGGCATCTTCAAAGTGCTCGCCGACTTTTTCTAAAATTTGTGAGTCGGGATCTGCCCGATTGACGATCGGTTGCTTGACCGCAGGAATCTGAGCTGGACTATTTAGCTTTCGCTGCGTCTCAGTATTGGCAAAGTCGTCTTTGCTGTTAACCGATTCAACGTCACCCGAACCTGGATAGAGCAGTCCGCTGCCACCTTCAGCAACTTGACTGCTAGCAATTAGTTGATCGATGGATGGCATCAAGCTGGATTGATTTCCCTTGGTGACAGACGGATCGGTGCTCATTTTGTACTCGGTGTAACCATCGCCACCCATTTTGTGGGGGTTGTTTTGCCCACCCAGTTGAACGGGCAAGTTATCAGGACGCGCCCCTAATTCATTTCCAGGATTGCAAGCGACGGTTGTAACCAGTAGGGTCATTCCCAGGAGGAAAACTGTTAATAGCTTGCCAATCTGGAACTGCTTTAAAGAACCCATTAATCTCTGCATACATTCCCCCAAATCTTTAACGTCTACAGCTTATAAAGCTCGACGAAAGACTCCCTCTGATATAAGGAGCATTCTTAAAGGAGTTTCAAAGATTTCTTCTCAATCCTTAGATATAGCGGCAGGAGCACGGCATTACCAACTCGAACCAATTATTGGTTGGCGTGGACACGGGCAAGCTCTTCATACCGACAAGCATGATCAAGTAGCCCTGCCGCTTCCTCCTCTGAAATGGCACGGACGACTTTAGCAGGAACCCCCATGACCAACGATCGCTCTGGCACCGCTTTTGTCACCACTGCCCCAGCTCCCACAATGCTCCCTGCCCCCACGACCACGCCATTGAGCACGATCGCTCCGATCCCAATCAAACTCCCCCGGTGAACGTGGGCACTGTGAATCACAGCCCGATGCCCCACAGTGACGTAATCCTCCAAAATAGTTGGAGCGCCCGGATCGCCATGTAAAACAACCCCATCCTGGATGTTGGTCGATCGCCCAATCACAATCCGCTCCACGTCTCCCCGCACGATCGCCCCATACCAATGCTGGCTCCCGTCCCAATTTCCACTTGTCCAATCACGGTGGCATTGGCTGCCACAAACGCCGCGTCGGACAGATCGGGGGGCAAAAGATCGGCGGATTCGGCAAACGATCGGGGAAAATTGCTCATAAGGATTTCAACTTGGTTTCGTGGAATGCCCGTAAAATTGAGAACATACAGGTATCATTGGTGGAGCGAATTGATTTTGTCCCTCCTCAATCAACTGGCGGATTAAATCCGCGTTAAGCCCAAAGTACCCCTCGTTATAATAGACTTACTGGCGATGGCAGACGGAAAATATGCTGGCAACCATTCCATGACGAATCTAGCCCTGCAATACCCAATTTTTGGACCTGAGATTCAGTGTCCCCACTGTCGCCAGATCATTCCGGCGCTGACACTAACCGATACCTATTTGTGTCAACGACATGGTGCGTTTGAGGCAAATCCAGACACCGCAGAGCTGATTCACCTGCAATCCGGACGCCACTGGCGGCGTTGGAACAACGAATGGTATCGCCAACACACCCACCCCGATGGCATCCGCTTTGAAATTCATGAAGCCCTCGATCGCCTCTACACCCAAGGCTACCGCGCCACCCGCGTCGTCATTGCTAAACGCTATCGAGATTTGATCAGCACGTATCTAGAGCGCAACACGCCGTGGCGAGGACAATCGGATGCCAATCGTCCTCGACTGTATGGGCTACCTGTGGAGTTTAGCCCCGACCCCGCTGAGGAACCCTGCTGGGAGGTAATCAACTTTGACCTCGACAAGGAGCCGGGCGCTCCAGTGCGTTATCCCTATTTCCGCCTATTTGAATAGGTCGGGAATCACTTCCCATGCTGCACCACGCTTCCATCCGCACGGCTGATATTTTTCGAGCGATCGCCTTTTACGAATTGCTGGGATTTACGGTGAGCGATCGCTTCACTGCCGGAGTCACCCTTGCCTGCTGGATGGAGGGCTTGGGTGGTCGTATTGAGCTATTACAAGTTCCCCAACCCCGTCCAGCGGCGGATGCCTTTGGCGACGAACACTATACCGGGTATTACCATTTGTCCTTTGATCTGACCCAGGTGGCGGACGACTTGCCCATCTGGCTAGAAGCCCTACAAACTAAATTCAACGAAGCGGCTCAGTCAGAACAGGTCGCCCCATTGCAAGTACTGTTGCAACCCCAGCAGCAGATGATTGGCGATCGCATCTATGAAGTTGCCTTTATTGCCGACAGCGACGGATTGCCGCTGGAGTTAATTCGGCTGATTGGAATACGAGCGACCTAATATCGATCGCCAATTGGCTCTAACAAAATTTAACGCCACAATAGGAATAAGCAATTTCCACTTGAACCCCTATGTCGTCTGACCCGTCAGCAGGATTCACTACAAACTGGGCATATGTCAGGACTGAGTTGAATTGGCTAGAACGGTTGTTGTTGATGGCGGTGGCGCGACAACGCAAGGAGTCAAAGGAAATCGATCGCGTTGTCCAATCCCGTGCAGACAAAATCACCAGCCATTGGTGGAAGGGGGTGGTTTCCCTAGAAGGCATCGTGGCATCGGATGACTACCGCAAACCGATCGCCGCTCCAACTCTCACCTACCATCAGCAGCTAGAAACCCAAATCCGCCAGAGCCGAGAACGGGGAATTTTTTTAGCATTGCCCGCATTGCGCGATCGCCTCAACCTCAGTCTATTCGAGAAAAACCTGATTATCATGGGACTTGCCCCAGAGGTCAGTCGGCGCTATGCCCAACTCTACCACTACCTGCAAGGCGAAGACCTGCCAATGCAGAGCGATCTGCCGACGATCGATCTAGCCCTACGGTTGTTGTGTCGCACCGATACGGAGTGGAGAGCGGCTCGGTTGCAATTGATGGCATCCTGCTCACTGCTGCACCACCAGTTGCTGCGACTGACCCCAAGTGACACCGATAGTTTTCTCAACCAACCGATCAAGCTGTCCGATGGGCTACTGAGTTATCTGTTGAACGACCAGCCCACAGCGGAATCGTTGGAGCGGTTATTAATCCCAACGGGATCAAGTCCGCCCTCCGTCACTTTGTTGACAGAACGAACTGACCCAATAGAGTGGCAAGATTTGGTGGTGCCAGAGGATGTATTGCGATCGCTACACCATCTCCAGCAATCCAGTCAAGGTATTTTTAACAATTCCGCAGCCCCCCAATGCGGCATTACCACCCTGTGGGCAGGCACACCAGGAACAGGCAAAACCACCGTAGCCCATGCCATTGCCCACGCGCTCGACTTGCCCTTGACGCAGGTTGATCTTGCCTCGATCGCTCCTCCAGACTATCCCCAGTTGTGCCAGGAAATTTTCACCAAAGCCCCACCCATAGTGCTGATCCAATCCGCAGAACGCTGGCTGAAGCGATCGGCAACCATTGCCCCCACCCTGCTACAGCAATTCTTTGACCAACGCCACCGCCAAGCCGGATTGACCATTTTCACCGTATCGCAGCATGCCTCCGTTAGCCTGCAATGGCGATCGCATTTAGATTACACCCTCATCTTCCCCTATCCCGATCGCCATTCCCGGCTTCTACTCTGGCAACGCGCCTTCCCTGCAACGATTCCCCTAGCTGCCGATATCGATTGGCAATCGTTGGCACAGTTGAAACTCAATGGTCGGCAGATTCGAGCGATCGCCCAAACTGCCATTCGTTACTACCAAACGGCTGCAACGACATCCTTAGAAATGGCACAGATCGAACAGGCATTGGCAGAGTTTGGAGATGAAGGATGAAAGATTAGAAATACTTCATCCTTCATCCTTCATCCTTCATCCTTCAGCCCTCCGCCCTCACCCCTTCGCGTATTGTTGCACCGCCTCAGCCAATGTCTCAGTCCAGTAGCGCACCAGATCGGCACTCTTGGCTTCCACCATGATGCGGATCACAGGTTCGGTGCCCGATGCTCGGACGAGGACGCGACCCCGATCGCCCATGTCGGCTTCTGCTTGGGTAATGGCGTGTTGCAATCGGTGAGATTGTTTCCAGTTGAGGCGGCGATCGCGATCTTCCACTCGCACATTGCGCAGCAGTTGGGGGTAAGTTTGGAAGCTTTGATCGACTAATTCTGTGAGGGAAACGCCGGATTGCTGGACGATCGCTGCTAGATGCAACGCGGTTAACATGCCATCTCCAGATACGCTGTAGTGGGGGCAGAGAATATGTCCAGACTGTTCGCCGCCCAGCATGGCTCCCCGTTCCACCATTTCGGCATGAACATACTGATCGCCCACGGCTGTGCGGATTAAGGTTCCCCCTTGTGCTTGCCAAGCCCGTTCAAAGCCCAAGTTTGCCATCACCGTAGACACGATCACCTGTCCTGGCAGGCGATCGTGCTGCCGCAAGGTTTGTCCCCAAAAATAGAGAATGTAGTCACCATCGACCACGCGCCCCTGGGCATCCACCGCCATTACCCGATCGGCGTCGCCATCAAAGGCAAATCCTAAATCGGCGTGGTGTTCCTGCACGGCTGCTTGCAAGGAAGCCAGATGGGTGGAGCCGCAGTGGACATTGATCCGATCGCCATCGGGTCGGTCGTGCAAACAAATCACCTCCGCCCCCATCTGGCGGAAAACCCGCTCTCCTAGCTGGGCAGCCGCTCCCCAAGCTAGATCTAACACCACCCGCATGCCACTCAAACTCACCTGCGGTAACAATGGCGCGTGGAGGGAATCGACGTAAGCTTCAATCAGTTCAGGACGATGTTGTAGAGGGCTTAGGAGGGCAGTCACTTGCCAATCCTGTGAGTTTCCCTGACGCAATGCTGCCTCAATCTGGGCTTGCAGTGCGGTTGAAAGTTTCGTGCCCGTTGACCCAAAAACTTGATGCCATTGTCTTCTGGTGGGTTGTGGCTAGCGGAAATCATCACCCCGCCAATCGCGCCCAAGGTCTGAGTCAGGTGTGCCACAGCAGGGGTTGGGCAGAGTCCTAGATTCCAGACTTCTAGCCCAGCCGCTCGAAACCCAGCCGCGATCGCACTGGCAAGTCGATCGCTGGAATTGCGCGAGTCTTGTCCTAGAATCACTGGAGCGTTGTTGCCCGTACTTTGCCAAACTCGCCCCGCCCAAAAACCGACTTGCAAAGCCAAATTTGCGGTTAATAAATCACCGACTCGTCCTCGAATTCCGTCAGTGCCAAATAAGGGAGTCTTGGGCAATGCCAACGGACTCCACTCTAACGCCGCTGGCAACTCAGTGGAGACAGGGGGGCAGTCCGTCAAAACAGATGGGCTACGATCGATTGGGACAGATGATAGAACCATGAACGATACTCCACACATCACACGCTAAGGAGCATAACATTTCAAAGTAAAATCACCTACCAGTAAAGGGACGAAATTGGTTGGTAATCAAGGAATTTCTTAATGTTTTCTCGATGGGTGGGAGTTTGGATGATTTACGCTGTTGTGTCTTGATCGTCGAGCGCCTCGATCGCTAACAACAACGCTTCCTCCTGTTCTTCAAACTCTTCTTCCGAAATATCGCCCAAATCAAATGCTAGTTGCAGCGCTAGCAATTGTTTCTTGAGCATTTCCCTTTCGTCTAGTTGATCGCCCACCTGTTCCAAAATCTTGTCGGCAATCCAAGTAACTCCGTTGATGGGAGCAGTCAACGGTGCGATCAGCAAATCTAAAAACAACATTTCTTTCCCCTGTCCACATTCGCTTGAATCTTGCACCTCAGCATTCCCTAAAAAACTTCAGTTGCTTCACTGGTTGGGCTGCGAATCAAGCTCGCATTGGTAACGTCCGGCTTACCTTGGCTGGGGTCAGAATCCGATCGCCCTGCCGATAGCCCACAAACCGAATGTACACTGGTTCCCCTTGAGAAATATCTGCCGCATCAGGTTGGTGCAGGTGGGGGTCAAAGTTGACCTGTTCCCAAACCGTGCCGATGGTTTGAATATTCCAGGTTTCCAGCAGATTTCCCAGCGGTGAAAATAGGGCAACTAGATTCCTGGCAGGCAGCTCGGCATGGGTTTCTGCCATTTTTCTGGCAGTGGGATAGTTGATGAATAAGGGTTGCAGTTGATCAAACGTTGCCGCTTGGAAATCGGTTGTCAGTTGGTGGGTTTGCTGCTGCAATTGTTGCCGCAATTGAGCACATTGCTGGCGTAGGGCGATCGCCTCTTGCTCAAACGAATTCGTCACTAGTGGTGCAATGGGGGGTGGCATTGGGCGATCGTGACTGCGTGTGGTTTTGGAGCTTCTCATGCTCAAAATTATCCCAATCAGAACGATCTGTAAAACAATGCCAAATCCCGTCAAATTAGGGTCGTGGATCATCCGTTACCCCCTGAAAGCTTCAGCCTTCCCTACTGCTCGATCGATTGCAGCGTATCGGTCTCCTGCTCTAAGTCGTTGTAGTAGGCGGGCAATTTTTCTTGGGATTCGACCTCCCCCAATGCCTGCTCTAATGCCGCAGTCGCCTCCATACAACCAGTTCCCACCCCATTGAGCACAGTTTCTAAAATCTTCCCATCCTTGCCAATCCGGTATTCAATCTTTTGATACTCTGCCATCGGTTTTTCAGCCAGTTCTGCTCCCATCCTAACGGAAGCTGTCCCTCGAAATTTGCCTCCTAACTGGCTAAATTCCGGCACACTAGAAGAGTCGAGTTTCGAGAACGCCGTGACGACCCAACCCAATCCCCATGATCTTGTGCTTGGTGGTGGGGCTGTGCCTACGGCGGGGTTGGTCTTGGGTGGATTGGCGGGAGCTCGGCGGCGATTAGAGCAAGCGATCGACCGCGATCGGTGACGGCTCTGTGGCAAGTCAGTCGCTATGGCAGGGATGGAGTGGAATTACTGATTGCTGCTCTCCACGATCGCGCCTTAGTGGTGCAAAAGACTGCCTCACCATCTGCTGCGATCGCATCCCGATCCGGCGGCTCGTCAAGCGTTGCGGTACTACGATCGCTATCCATTGTTTGAGTGTCTTGAGGTGCTGACCGGGCACACGGATGGAGTCACCGCCGTGGCGGTGAGTGCGGATGGCAGAACGGCGGTGAGTGCGGGTCGGGATGCTCAACTGCGGGTTTGGGATCTGCGCTATGCCGCAGAGAAATTTTCCATCCACGAACCTCAATTCGTTTACGGCATTGCCATTGATGACGATGGACGCACAGTCACGGCAAAATTGAGCGATCGCACCCACAAAGCGTGGGATCTACGGGTGGGAGAAGCGATCGAGCTAGAGGAGTTTCCCACTCGCAGCATTTCCTCCGTCACCACCAGTACCCGCGCCCAGCACGGCAAACACTTGGTTAGCGGCAGTCAAAACTTGATTCGGATTTGGAACCTCACCCAAGGACGGGAAGTCTGCGTCCTTCGGGGACACCAGAGTTTAGTCACCTCTGTTGCCCTAGCTGCCCACCGACCCAAGCTGGTCAGCGGCAGTGAGGATCGAACCGTGCGCGTCTGGGGAATTGGGAAAGCATAAACAGAGGGGCACTTAGACGCCGACTTTTGCTAATAATGTCTCCATCGCTTCTAGGCTCAGCCCTTGCTCAAGATAGTGGGGTGAGGTGGGGTGGTAAGGGCTTTGTAAGCGATCGATTGAGAGAATTTCTGCTCCGCTTGGCAGAATCGGTACGTCTGGATCGTAGGCAGTCGATCGCAAGAGTGAACTGGAGAACCCTTTAAAGATCAAGACTTGATCGTTTTCGCCGTCTATGACTGCATCGACAATCAAAACTTCGTTGGGACGCCTTAACGTATATTGCTCTAGCCGCTTACCGAAAGAAGACATGGATTAGGAAGAAAGAATAAAGGATACAAGATGGGATAGGCACAAGAGAGTACCCCTAAACAAGCACGGAGGGGAGTCAAGACAATGTTCTGTGGTTGCCCCACAGAGTCGATGGCTAGGTGTTGATAGCTAGGTGTTGTCTTACTGTTGGATTGCCGATCGCCCTTGCTTCGCCAAGCGGAAGAAGACAAAGTATGCCAGATACAACAGGTAAATAATCAAGCCAACAATGCCTAGAAATCCAAGGAATCCCAGATTGGAGGCTGCATGGAAATAGTCTCTATACATCAAGGGTGGTTCGCGCCAGACTTGACAAAAAGGAGTGGCAAATTGGCTTCTAGACAGGGCACACGGTAGGAACGGTAAAGTAGCGATCGCGCCCAGTCCGCTGTAGAGAGTGACTGCCCATCGCCAAGACTTGAAGGTGAGTTGGAGTGGATCAAAGGGTCGATCGTTGATTTCTTCGTTTAGATCATCCCAGTACCAAAGACTAAGTGGGATAAGGACGCGAGCAATCAAGGAGGCAAAAAAACTTAAGGGTAAATTGCCAATCAGCAAGTAGACCGTGATCATCAACAAGCTCGACACTCGCCAATAAATGGTGAGGAGTCGCTGCATTGACTCAACTCGTTGAACAAATGACCAAATCAGCAAAATTAGTGGCAGCAGTACAGCAAACAGCATAGCCAGTCGATAGTCTGTCCAAACAAGCGATCGCAGCAGTTCTTGTGACATACAAATAGGGTGAAGAGGATTAAGGACGTGCCTTATTCACATAAGTTCGACTCTGATTCTATAGCAATTCCCAAAGCTATAGAGTGCAGGTCAACACTCCCATCAGGGATGATTTGATGAAATTTTTCTAAAGCAGAAGTCTAGGGTAGGCAAGAGTGGATGATCGTCTTCCAATACAATTCACCAACGTTGCAGTGGAATGGGAATGACATCGCGACGAACGTAGAGCGGATGGCGGGGATGCCCCGATCGATTCATCCCTAGGCAGTACGATCGCTGGGTGGGCAATAGGGGCAGCACTTGCTGGTAGCGCTGCTGCCGTGCTCCTCCGTTGCCCATGCCGCGATCACACGATCAGCCGTTGCACAGGCAAGTTGAAGAT
>JAAUSV010000095.1 GCA_012032525.1 Leptolyngbyaceae cyanobacterium SL_7_1 | reverse complement strand
TGCTTCTGAGCGGCACCATCACGGCGTTGATCTTTGCCTATCTGGTGCGATTTCTAGCCGTGTCGTTGAATACGGTGGATGCCAGTTTTGGGGGCGGATCAAACCCAGCTTGGATGACGCGGCTCGATCGTTGGGTCACACGCCCCAAGCCACTCTGCTGCGAATTCACGCACCACTGATGCAGGGTGGTTTGTGGACAGCGGCACTGCTGGTGTTTGTCGATGTGATGAAGGAACTGCCTGCCACCTTGATCATTCGCCCGTTTAATTTCGATACGCTCGCCGTGCGGGTGTATCAACTGGCGGCGGATGAGCGCTTGGCAGAGGCGGCGGCTCCTGCCCTGGCGATCGTCGTCGTCGGGATTCTGCCTGTGATTTTCTTGAGCTGGCAAATCCACCAAACTCGTCAAATTGAATCGTCTACGGCTACTGACTATGAACCTTAATCGAATCTCGCTGGTTGGTTTGATGCTTGGGTTGGCGATCGCCTTTGGGTGTGCTAAACCCGCTCCACGGGAGCAATTGTTGGAACAAAAGGATTGCCTGGAGTGCGATCTGTCGGGACAGGATCTCAGCCAAACTAACTTGAGTGGTGCTCGATTAAATCGATCGAATCTCCAAGACGCCAATCTTAGCAGCGCTAATCTCAGCAATAGCTTGTTAGACAGTGCCAATTTCAAAAATGCCAACCTCGCCGGAGCCAATTTGCAACAAGCTGGATTGGATTCGGCTGACTTTAGCAATGCCGATCTAAGCGGAGCCAACCTCAAAGGAGCATTCCTGAGAAACGCTAATCTCAGCAACGCTAACCTCAAGGGCACCGATCTGAGCGACTCTGACCTAACGGGCGCTACCCTAACCGGAGCAACAGTTGATCAAGCAAATCTAAAGGGAGCCATCCTCCCCGACGGCACAATTCAGGAGTAGCCGCTAATTGCTAATCGCTAATCACCGCTGCAACTGCCGAATCACCGCCTGCACCCGTGCCGCCAAATTAGGATCATTCTGCAAATTCACCGTGATCGTGTTGAATCGAGTGATGGTCAAATCATTACGATCGACAATCTCCAATGCCTGATCGCAATAGTTCTGCGCAATCTGGCGAATATTGCGAGGCAGGCGATTGGTCGGGCGGTGGCAGGCGATCGGCGGCACCTCCTCCACTCGCATAATCCGCCGGATCTCCGCGTGGGCAGATTGGCGAATCGGTTCGATCGCCAATAGGGAGCGGGCATAGCGTTGAACTTCTTCGTCTGAAACAGCTTGAGCTGAAGCAGCAGAGCCAAAAAGTATGGGAGATTGGGGCGATAGCGTAGGCACCACGCCAGCAAATAGAGCAAGGGCAGCGATCGCGCTAGCGATTAAGCCCTGGGTTGTCGCACGACTCAAAGGGTGACACCGAATGGAATACTTGTTATACACCATATCAAAGCAGAACTGTCCAAGACACTAAATAGAAGGATTGAATCAGCGTTTCAAGATACACAAACTCCTGAATCAGTGACAAGAACACCATTTAAGGTACAGCAATCCCATTGCATCGCGAAAGCTACCTTCTCAGATTTCCGGCTTCTTGGAGAAGTTAGAACGGTGGATGGTTGCGATCGCCAGGGAGCACCATCACCCATCGTTGGATTCACAACCTGCAATGGAGTCTTAGAGGAGGGATTGCCATTTATTGTAAGGGCAAGGGTTTGGAGTTTTGCCGCTCTATTAATCTTGAATCATTTCAATCCCCAGAAGTTCCATCCGAGGACAGCCGTTAATCCCTTGCAATGGGCTAGATAAATGGGGGAACTATCACAGCCATCCCCGCAGTCGGTAGACGACCATGCCAATGTATTCCTTGAGTATCCGAGTAAACTGGTCAAGCCGCTCGGCATCCGGCAAAACGCTGAGTAGTTTTCCTGAAATAACCCTGAGGAGGTTAACCGATCGTCTGTAACTAGGAAATCCGTGGGGGCAGCGATCGCCTCAATTCCCTGTTTCTGAAAAATTTTCATCGATCGGGGCATGTGGGTTGCCGAAGTCACTAGCAATACTCGGTTTAACCCCCGCTCCTGCAACAACTTCCGCACATTCACTGCGTTCTCGTAAGTATTGAGCGAGGTTGGGTCTTGCGCCATAGCAGAAGCTGGGACATCCAGTTGGGCAAGCAATTTTGCCATGTCCTCTGACTCCGGTGTGCCACCGCCCATCCAGGGAATCCGTCCACCGCTCAAGATTACTAAGGGAGCTTTGCCCTCACGGTACAGTTGGGCACCGTAGAGCACCCGATCGCCCGACTCCATCACCTCCACCATTGGACGCGGCGGGATTTGCTGTCTCAGCGCCCCACCTAAGATCACAATTGCATCGGCAGTGGGCAACGCCCCAGTGGGAATGTATTGCTGCTCCAACGATCGGGTCATGGCTGCTGTCACCCCGGCATTGCTGCTAATCAAAATTGTCGCCAATGCTAGTAGCAAACTGAAGGCTGCAATCCTCGGACGTTTCCACAACATCACCAGTGCCAGTACCATCAATGCACAGGCGAGTCCCAACGGATAAATGAATAGGGGCAAAAGTTTGGAGAGAAATAGAAACATAAGATTAGTCATGGGTCACTAGTGATTGGTTTACCACAAATGACCCATGACTAATGACTAAGGCTGTGGATTGTCAGCCGCGTCACTCGGCGTGATATTGATAAACGGCAAGGCTCCCTCCCCGCTCATCACCGTGGGGAAGCGCCCATCCCACTTTTCGATCGCCCGTTGCTCCAAAATTTCGGGGGTCAAATCTTCCCGCAACAATCGCTGTGCTTCGGCTCGCCCTTTAGCACGGTTGATTTCCGCCTGTGCCTCCTGTTCCGCCTGCTGTGCTCGGAAGGCAGCTTGTTGTGCCTCCTGCTCTGCCACCTGCTTGGCTTCGATCGCCGCGTTAAACTCGGCTGAGAAACCAAAATCTACTAGTGAAACATCGTCCACAATAATCCCGTAGGGTTCCAACCGTTCCGCCAATGCCGCATCGATTTCATTTTTCAGTGCCACCCGTTCTTGCAAAATATTTTCCACGGGGCGACGGGCAACGGCTGCCTTCACCACCTCAGATACCGCCGGATTGATAATACTGGAAACGATGACATCGATATCACCCACCCGTTGAAAGACTTGATTCACACGAACAGGATCAACGTGCCAGTTTACCGCCACATTGGTACTGACATCCTGTAAATCTCGCGAAGCTGCTGCCGCATCCACATCGGTTTTCTGCACCCGCACATTCACTCGTCGCACTGTCGTCACCAACGGTGTGACTAAATGGATGCCCTCATCCAACACCCGATCTTGCACCTTGCCAAACCGCATCACCACACCCCGTTCTCCCGCATTCACTACGGCAAATGGACGGAGCATCGTGGCAACGAAAAATACACCAATTCCCCCAGCAATCAATAATACGAGCGATTGATTCTTCATAGATTCCCCTCAGCAGAGATTGCCATCCGATCATGACTAGTTATCAGCGTTTGATCACAGTTTTATTCTGCGCTACTGATTCAACCGATCGCCATTGGCTGTAAAGTTCTGGCACGTTGAGGATGAAAGTTAGGCAGAATGGAATAGACGCTGCGATCGCATCCGCAGCCAGTCGATTCGTATTGGTTCGTATTGGTTCGTATTGGAATACGGCAACGATGGATTATCTCAGCAATCGAGTCGCAATCAGTGTGCAGGATTGGGTGACGAGTGCAACCGAGGAATGGTTTTCTCAACACCCGTTGATGGCTTGGGGCATAGATCACCCATTGTGGACAGTGGGGGTAATCCTACTGGTTATATTCCTCTGTTGGGGGTTCTTGAAGGCGATCGCCCAACTGATTGAACGGGTCTGGCTATTGATCTTTCAATTTCCCTTAAGGCTCAGCCAATGGCTGTTTCGATCGCTGTTTAACCTCTACCGCCGCAAACCCCTGGTGGATAGCGAAGGAGAGGAATCGGGCGATCGATTAACTGTAATTTTGCAACGGCTCGATCGGCTGAGGCAGGAACAAGATCAACTGTTAGAGGAAGTTAAAACGCTACTTTCCTCTAAGTAGGACATGTTGAAGGCACAAGCCCCTTTAGTCAGAAATCAGCGAGTTTGGGGTTCGTTCTCAGGTGCGAGGTTAATTCCCCAAACTTAACTCTAGGATGCAGGCAGATGGCGATCGACCTCAGTAGTTTATCAAGGAGTTCAGCATGGCAACCATCAATCCGATTCAGCTACAAAAGTTCCTCAAGGGCATGAACTATCCCGCCAGCAAAGAAGAGTTGATCGAACATGCCAAGCAGCATGATGCGGATGAAAACGCCCTAAAAACCCTCGAACAACTCCCCGAAGATGAGTACGAAACCCCCGCCGATGTCAGCAAAGCGGTGGGAGGGATTGAGTAACCCTGGGTGGGGATGTTTGGTGGCACGGGCAGTGCCTGCACTACCAAACATCCTTACAGGTTTAGGGCTACCCCCAATCGCTCAGAACACTTAGTACGCCAACTCTAGGACGACTGAGCGGTTGCTCCATTGGTGGGGACGCAGGCGGGCACATGCACATGGGACGATCGAGTAATTCGCAGCCAGCGCCCGTCCTGGGTAACATAGCCCAACTCTGCCAAATAATCGCGATCGTCCCGCAGAATCGGCACATGGCGATCTTGGTCAAACTCGGCGCAGTCATACTCCTGCATACTGTGGGCAGGGCTGTGGTCAATATCAATATTGGTGACATCGTAGATCCGCAGCTTGATGTTGCGTCCACCCTGACGCCGTAAAGCTTGGCGGTGGTCATCGGAGATTTCCCAGTAGGCGTAGGCGGCTTTGCAGTTGCGGGGAACAAGGATGATGCGGTTCAACCGATCCACGGGTTGTAGCTTGGTTGCCGTTCCTGTGCTGAGTGGATTGTTGGTGCGATCGTTGAGCACCGTCTGGGCGGCGGTGGCAGCGGCAGCGGTGGCGGCAACTCCTGCGGCAACCGCACCCGCCGCCCCTGCCATTGAGCCAACGGGACTAGACGGTTTGGTTGCTGGAATCACGGTTGTCCCCCCCTGGATCACGGTGTTAGGTTCACAGGCTGGAACCCGTACATGGGAAGAACGAGCCAGGCTCAACCAGCGGTTGTCTTTGGTGACGTAGCCCAAATCGGCAATGTAATCGCGATCGTCAGTGGGGATCGGGATGTGGCGATCGGGTTCTGCCATCTCAGAGCAATCGTATTCTTGCACAGTGTGGGGAGCCTGGCGATCGATGTCGATCGACGTGACATCGTAAATCCGCAATTGCAACCGTTCCCCACCCTGGCGCTTAATCTCCCGCATCCGCTCCTCCGGGACTTCCCAGTAGACGTAAGCTTCCCGACAGTTGCGGGGCACCAAAATGATTCGACTGTCACGAGTAGCCTGTGCCCCAGCCACTGCCGCCGCGACTGGAGCCGCCGCCACCGGGGCAGCGGCGCGACCGCGCCCTGCCAACCACCACAACAAGCCTCCTAGCAACGGCAACGACAACCACCACAACCACCAGGGAATCCGATTGGAGGATTGCACGGGGTCGGTCGCCACCGCCACTTCAGTCTCCGTTGGTTCCGCTTCAACAGCGTCAGGATTGGCGGCGGGCGAGGGGGGAGGCGGCAGGGCAACTACAGCGGGGGCAACCGCTGCGTCTTCCCGGGCTTCCTCGATCGCCGTGGCATTTTCTGGAGCAGTAGCAGTGGCTAGAAATGCTTGCACCTCTGGATTGGCTTCGTTATAGACATAAACTAGCCGCTGGGAAAAAGGATAGCGTTCGTCCGTTGGCAACACCTGGTGCATCGGCACAATTCGCACATCCGATCGATTGACCACCTGATCAACAATGGCATAGCCGATGCCATCGCTCCCCAGTTCCTCGACCATAGCATCGGTGCTGTCCTCCGAAAGCTGGACGGCATTGTCTCCCGTCTCAAAGGGAGCACTCTGGAAAACCGGATAGGTTTGAAACGCTTGGCGGGTATCGCTGTCGTCGGGGCGATCGACCAACCGCACGGTGCCCGTTCCACCAACCGTTGACCAATCCGTCAATTCACCCCGAAAGAGTTGGGCAAATTGCTCGATCGTCAAGCTTTGTTCTGCGGGCAGGGGATTGTCAGGTCCAACAACGATGGCAATTTTGTTGCGCGAAACCGGAACCTCCACCAATCCTTCCGTTTTCTCCGCGTCGGTCAACGGACGCCCGATCGCTGCCACGTCAATTTCACCGTTGCGCAGTGCCTCTAGCGCTGCGGCAGATCCGTTGTAGTCCACCTCAACCTCGGTGTCTGGAAACCTTTCCTGGAAGCGCGTTTGCAGTGCTTCATTAATCCCCGCCATGCTAGTGGAACCGTCAACCTGCAATGTTGCATCGGCGGGCAACTCCGCTGGCAAGGTAAAGCTGGTTTGGGGGGATTGGGCGAAGGCAGGGCGGAGGCTCAAGATTCTAGATAGGGGCTGGGCGGAGGCGATCGACATCAGGAGGGCGATCGCCGCGACGGATGGTTGCTTTTTTCTCAACATGGCTTTTAAAGGGCAAAAGGACAGGGGCAAGGGGAAGCGGATTGGGGAACAGGAGCTACATCAGGAAATCGATTTCCCTTGAGCAGCAGAGCAATGGATCACACAATGATTGATTTAGACGGGCTGCTATGGGTAAAGGGAGAAGTAATCGAGATCCCTTAAACTTCTCACACTCTTTAAAGAGTTGACGTGCGCCAGTTGACGTTCAATCGGTCTCCACTTAATTTCCCAGCAAAAGATAAGAAGAATGTAAGAAAAGCAACAGTAAAAAATCAAACTGCTTTGTTTTTTTAGAATTACTCTCTAGACATTACTAAATCAACACAGTATGCTCCTTCTAATACTCTGGGGGAAGGTTGACATCCTCCTTGAGGTAGAGTATCAGATTGCATCTTGGTACAACTTGACTCTAGATATTGCGATCGAGTTAGTGAAGGGAAATTAATATGACGCTTGTAAAACGTTGCCTAGCTGAGTTTCTTGGCACCTTTTGGCTTGTGTTTGGTGGATGTGGTAGCGCAGTGTTAGCGGCTGCCTACACCACTAACAGCGCTAGCATTGGCGAAAACACTGCCTTCCCCCTAGGGATTGGTTTGGTGGGTGTATCGCTGGCGTTTGGTTTGACGGTCGTGACCATGGCATACGCCGTGGGTCACATTTCTGGAGGGCATTTTAATCCTGCCGTCTCCTTCGGCTTGTGGGCTGCAAAGCGGTTCCCGGCTGGAGATCTGTTGCCCTATATCATTGCTCAAGTGCTTGGAGCCATCCTAGCGGCTGGATTTATCTACCTAATTGCCACAGGCGATGCTGATTTTCAGTTAGCAGGTTCCAATCCGCTTGCCACCAATGGCTTTGGCGCCCATTCGCCGGGTGGTTACACAATTGCGGCTGCCTTCATTGCCGAATTAGTGCTGACCTTCTTCTTTTTATTGGTGATTTTGGGTGTGACCGATCGCCGTGCTCCCAAAGGATTTGCCCCGCTGGCGATCGGGTTGTGCTTGACTCTAATCCACCTGATCAGCATTCCTATCACCAACACTTCCGTCAACCCAGCTCGTAGCACTGGACCCGCTTTGTTCGTCGGTCCTGAGCTATTTGGACAGCTCTGGTTGTTCTGGTTCGCTCCGATTTTGGGAGCGCTGTTGGCGGGTTGGCTGTACAGCAACTTCTTTGCAGAAACCCTAGAAGAGGCGAGAGCTTTCAACGATCGCGAAGTGGAGTCTGTCCACTAGTTGATTAGCTGAATGCAGTTTCAAAAAATTGGGCACAGCATCATGCTGTGCCCAATTTTTTGAAATTACCCCCACTTTTCGAGCAGGAGGCTATGCCTCCACCACCACCCGATCGACTGGAATTGCCACACAGGTAAGAATCATGCCATTGTCCTGCTCACTGCGATCGAGTCCATCCGGCTCCGCATCGTAGCGAACCACCCCTGCCACTTTGCGCTTCTTGCAAGCTCCACACACCCCCTGTCGGCAGTTGCTACGAATCCTAATTCCCGCTTGTTCTGCCAGTTCTAAAATCGATTCCGTGCCGTCGCTACTCATTTCTTTGTCAGATTGAACTGAAATGTGGACAATGCGGGACGACGTGGGTGCAGGCAGGGGGCAGCAGGGGGGCAACAGGCATCATGGCAGCGGGGGTTGATGCAGCGGCTTTAGGTTTCTTTGTCTTTTTGGGCGCACCAAAACTTTCCTGGTAATAGCGCTCCATCGGAAAATTTAGCCCAGAGAACAGGGTTTTGACGCCCTGCATAAAGCCTTCTGGTCCGCACACATACACCGTGCGATCGAGAAAATCGGGGGCGATCGTCTGCACCATGGCATCGGTCAACCGACCCGTCAACCCAAACCACGGTTGTCGGACATTTTCCAGGCGAGTCAGGGAAACGACAACCCGAAAATGGGGCGATCGGGTCGCCATCCATGCCAATTCCTGTTGAAAAATAATGTCGCTGGGCGTCCGCGCACAATGGAAGAACAGGATATCTGTTGGGGAAACCGTATCCATTAACCAGCGAGACATCGACATCATCGGCGTAATCCCACTACCCGCCGAAATCAGCAGCACCTTGGCAGCCGGATTGGGCGCACAGGTAAACTTGCCCAGCGGACTACCCAGTTTTACCAAACTGCCCACGGCGAGATGGTCATGCAACCAATTGGAAACCAAACCGGGTGGGACTCCAGGAACATCCGGGGGTGTAGGCACTCGCTTGACCGTAATCTCTAAGGTATGCGGACGAGTGGGAGTAGAGGAAATCGAGTAAGACCGTAAAACCGATGTCCCTTCGATCGTTAACTCCAACGTGACAAATTGACCCGGTTTGTAGTTGAATTGCACGCCAGATTCTGCCACAAAGGTGAAGGTTTTTACGTCCTCCGTTTCATCTGTGATACGAACACAACGAACCATTAAATCACCTGTTTCCCACACCAAACCTGCGCCTCCATTGACGGAATGGGATGGGACGGAATGGGATGACAGTTGAGGGATGCTTTCGGCACTGAGCTTAGGTAACTCGATCGCTTCAATCAGCAGGAAAAAATCTCCAATCTGCAAGCGATCGCCCGACTTTAGGGCACACATTTGATTGGCTGGAATGGGTTTCTGGTTGAGTTGGGAACCATTGGCACTACCCAGATCTCGGTAGCCATAGACACCATCCTGCCATTGAATTTTGCCGTGAATCCGGCTGATATCGGAGCTGTCGAGCACCAGATCACACCCGATTAACCGTCCGATCGAGCACTCATGCTGAGGCTGGGTTTCAGGGGTTAATTGGAGAGTGCGATGCTCCTGAGTTTGGGAATTGGTGAGGGTAATTTGCAGCATGGTTGATTGATCTAATCACGAGGTGGGCGGTAAACCGTAGCATCATCCGAGGCATCATCCACCGAGGGGGGAGCCTTATAGACCGTTGCTTCATTGCCGAGCGGAACCGTCGCTCGCATGACGGTGGCATCTATTGCCGTAGAGTGTGGCGATCGCCCAAACCCTCCAACTTGAAACAACAACGGCTCCTCCAACTTCAAAGCTTCTAACACCGTCCAGTGGTCGTCTTCCGTCAGCCCCAGATTTTGACGCAACGCCTGAAACATGCCTAAGCTGCTGGCAGGGCTAACACTGCGCTGTTCCAACGCATCGCGCAACACACCTCGGTAGAGTTGCGATCGATAGTCTTGGGAAAAATCCGGCAACACTCTGGCAAGGGCGTATAGTTCATCGGGGTTCAAATCTTCCAGCGATCGCCCTTCCAACGCTTTATAGAAATCAAGGGTTGACTTGCCCAACTGTCGCCGCAGTAAATTGGCATCGCGTTCTCGGTTATAGCGTTGGGCACTGCGTCGCCACGTCTTTGCCAACCAAAAACTACTGGTGGTTACCGCTAGCCAACTTAACCCTTGCTGCACCGCCAACGGCAGATAGCCCAGCGTGGGGCGCACTCCCATAAAAAACAGACTATTGAAGGCAATAAAGGTGGCGATCGCAAACAACCGGCTCTGGATTTGATCAGCACTGAAGGGATAGCCACGCCGCCGATTCGATCGCTTCAACCGCTGCTCGATCCACAATCCTAGGGCGTAGGTCGTGCCTGCGGCGATGGTCAGCGTCAGGGGAACTGCAATTAATTTAGGAATGGCGATCGCCCGTCCGGCAATGAAAAATCCAGGACTGAGCAACGTTGCCAGTTGATTGGTCTCATTCCAGACGCCCGCCGAGAGAAGTTGCCAGTTGCCAGAGTACAACCAAAAATAGAGATAGAACCCAATCACCAATCCCACGTAGCTGTAGTAGAGCAGCTTGCGATCGGGTTGGCGAATCGTGTCCCAATAATTTCCCTCTGCGTCAATGTCGATGCAATTGACCTTACAGGCGACACACGCGGCTTTTCCGCGCCATTACGGTCGATTGTCCGACACATCGATTGGGTAATGGTTTTGGGTGGTGCCGTATGGGCTGGACTGCCCAACAAGCCGCTGGGTTCGCTATAGACAATCTGCACCGGAGCCATGGGGCAAAAGTAATTACACCAGCTTTTACCGTCATAGAGAAACCCCACTGTCAGGGCTGAGAGCAATGTCAGCACGAGGAAATTCCAACAATAGGCGATCGGAGTTGACCAGCAGCAGGCGCAGATTTAGACCGACAAACAATAGCCCCCATTGCAGCAATAGGGCATGTTGACCCAGCCACGACGTTTCGCTGACCACCCGTTGGCGTTGCCAGCCCAGGGCGCGGGGGATCTGCGAAACAAAGGACAATGGACAAATTCGCCGCCACGCTTCATGCCCAAAAATTAGCAGGGTCAGAATCGACAACGGCACCACCATTCCCCAGAAAATTCTGGCTCCCATTGGGTAGGGCGTCAGCGGACGGCACTCCCCTTGAAACTGGAAACATCCTGCTGGAGTGGAAGCAGCAAATAGGCGATCGGCAGTGGTCAGTGCAGCGGAGATGGGATCATAAAACAGGGAGGCAATCAGAATCAGCCAACCGATGGTCAATCCCCACCGCACCACGCGCATCGATCGCTCCGACAGATTCGAGAACATATAGACTCTCCCTAAAACTCGCCGTGGCGCTAGAACGTCGATAAACGTTCTAACCATCAGCGTAGGAAGAATCGAGCCAATTGCCAGTCGGAAAAGATCGGGTAATGTCAGAGGCTGAAGTAGGAACCTGGCAAATCCTGTGGAGGTGGGAAACCCTGCTGTCCCAAATTCCCAACTTTGCTAGCTGGGCACGCTGGTCTTTGCGGCGGCTTGGATGACAGCTACCACGGCACCCGTGGGGTTTAGCCCACCTCCATTGTTAAGTCTCACGATTGTTTTTCCTTTACGTCAAACAAGAGCCTTGGCTCCATCACCCTAACCCTACTTTTTGATTGATTTTGATTAGTTTGTGGGACTCCAGATCTTTTCAAACCTTTTCTGACTGGCAAATACAAATCGTTTGTTTAATCTAGTTGGTGTGGTTAGATGACGCGATCGGATTGTCGATGTTGCTTCACTGATTCGGTTAACGGATTCACAGTTGACAAGGCAATTTCTTAGAAAGCGATCGCACCGTGCATATTGAAGCAGAAGGAACCGTCTAGTTAATTAGTTCGTTCAAGTTCCTTCCCACGATCAACAGACCAATCACCTAGTTTCAATCGCCTGACAACGGACCCGCTCAGCCTATTCCGCTGATAGTTTCTGTTGCTCAAACCGATTCACCATTCACAATTCACCAATTACCTACTTACCAATTACCTACTTAGGAGAACCAATCATGGCAAAGGGAGTCAGACTACGCGGTACGAATGCCAACGATCTTTTTGAAGGAACACGAGGCAACGATGTCTACTTTGGCGAAGGAGGAAACGATACACTCCTAGGGTTTGCCGGAAACGACAACTGCAATGGGGGTCGAGGCAACGATCGCGTCGATGGCGGCGACGGAGATGATACCGTCAACGGAGAAGCCGGAAACGATAACCTGTTTGGCGGTCGAGGCGATGATACCATCACTGGCGGCGCAGGCAACGATCGAATCAATGCGGGTAGAGGCGATGACACCGCCGAAGGTGGCTCCGGCAGTGATCGGATTGATGGTGGAGATGGCAATGACAACCTAGATGGCGGCTCCGGCAACGATCTAGTCCTGGGTGGCAACGGCAACGATTTAGTTGCTGGTGGCTCTGGCAACGATGCCCTAAATGGCGGCGCAGGCAATGACATCATCGATGGTGGCAAAGGCGACGATCGGATGAATGGTGCAGCAGGCAACGACATCTTAGGTTGGAGAGACGGGGAAGGGAGCGACATTATGATTGGAGGCGACGGCTTAGACACCGTAGCCGTTGAAGGCTCCCTCACCGGAGGCGACAACTTCATCCTGGGCAAAAATGCAGAAGGCAAGGCATTGTTCGATCGCCCCACCGTCGATGGGCAACCCAACGGAGCCTTTACCCTCACCATCGAGTCCTCTGAAGTGATCGCAGTCAACGGCGAAGGCGGCAACGACACCTTCGTGATCAACGATCTGATAGACACGGGCGTCAACACCATCCTCTTCTCTGGCGGCGAAGGCAACGATATCGTCGATGCCCGCAACACCAGTACCGTACTAACCCTAGAGGGTGGCAACGGTGACGATGTGCTGACAGGCGGCACAGGAACCCGACAAGTTCAATTTGGAACCGCCACTGTCACCCTGGGCGATTCCCTCACAGGCGGTGGTGGTCGTGACAAATTCCAATTTGTCAACGACCCCTTCACCGGCGTAGCCGTGGGCAACTCCAACCGTCCCGATGAAGTGCTCGACTACGAAATCGGACAAGACCAGATCGTCTTCGGTCGTTCAGCCTTTGGCTTGAATAACCTCAACTTCCAGAGCGCCAACGCCAATCAACTCTCCGGCAATAGCAACCTGGTGGTGCTGACCGATGCTGGGTTCGCCAACGCTGGTCAAGCGGCAGCCGCGATCGCCAACAACAACAACTTCAACGGCGGCAGAGGTGCCTTCGTCTACTACAACACCACCCTAGGTTTCAGTCGCGTCGTCTTCTCCGAAGACCTGGCAAACAACGGACGATTCAGCGTTCAAAGCAACTTGACCAACCTCACTAGTTCCGCCCTACAAGCCAATTTCACAGCGGCAGACTTTGGCTTGGTGTAAGAGGGAGTAGCTAATAGCTACTCCTCAATCTGACTGCTCCCTGTGGAGGGGATCTGGGGACGGGTTGCGTCCCCCAGCGGGGGTTCGTTAGGGGAGGTCCCCCAAGAGCGGGTTTGGGGCTCCCCCCAAGGCTTGGATCAACCAGTCAATCTAACAACCCAATTCCCCCAACAATCAAATATTCACAAAACAAGCTAGCTCATAAAACAATACTAGCTCCCCGAAAATCCACCCCGATCGAACCCACCCAACGAGGATTTTTCCTATGAAAAATCAAACCGAAACCGCGATCGCCGCCCACAAACAACTATCATTCTTTGGTTACACCGCCGCCGCCCTAGCCCTGCTAGGGACAGGCTTTCTCCTGGGCAGCCTCATGCGATCGCCCCTCCCCCAGTCCACTCAAACCGCTACTTCCCCTACCCCAGCCGAATCCCAAGCCTGCGACGTTGCCGTCGAGCTTGCCGGAGACACGGCAAAACCCGACGGGTCCCAACTAATCGAGCCCCGCATCACCCTCGCCAACTGCACCGCCCAAACCCCTTGGCGCACCGTCAATGTGGAAACCTTTGTGGGACGCTTTGGCGCGGCATGGTGGGTAGCCATGACCCCCGATGGCACCACTCTGGCAACGGTAAGTGGCAATGCAGTGGAGGTGCGCGATCGCCAAACCCAGCAAGTTCTACGGGTTTTGCAAGGGCACAGCGATGTGATCCATGCCATTGCCATCAGCCCCGACGGCACCATCCTAGCAACGGGCAGCGCCGACAAAACCATCAAACTGTGGAACTTGCAAACCGGGGCAGTGCTCCACACTTTGCAAGGACACGTGGGGGTGTTGTGGTCAATGGCATTTACCGCCGACGGTCAAAACCCTTGCCAGTGGCCGGCGGAGACAGTACCACCCG
>JAAUSV010000094.1 GCA_012032525.1 Leptolyngbyaceae cyanobacterium SL_7_1 | reverse complement strand
AGCCGTTGTTCGTCCGGCTCCCCAACTCCAACAGCCCACTGCCGTTCCCCCCGCTGCCTTTACCCCACCCCCCAGTGAACCCGCTCCGGCAGCCCCACCAGAACCCGCTCCCCCGGCTCCTGTGGAGCCTCCTCCCTTTGATCCAGCCGCGTTTCAACAATCAGCCCTAGATGGATTGGGAGCGCTATCGAGCAATATTAGAAACCCCAACGGCAGCACTGTTTTTCTAAATATCGAGCCAGATCAATCCTTCTTTGAAAATCCCAGCGATTTTTTCCAGGCGGATGGTGTGACTTATAGAGGGGAAGTGATTTATCGAAAACTAACGACTTTTGCGGGAGATTATCGGATTGACGCCCTAACGGCAGATGTCCAACGGCAGTTTGAGTCATCTGGCAACACGTTTACTCCCATTGGTGAGTATGGCGGTGGTGCGCTGTATGAAGCGAAAAATGCTGAGGGTCAAGCGTTTGCCTACGTTAATATTGTGCCTGCCAAGATTGGCGATCCCCCTGCATCAGCAGCAGTCATCTTGTGGAGCAGCGATCCACGGGCATTGTAGGGTTTGGAATCAGGGTGCATGGTTAACGTAAATTCCTAAATCAAAACTTTTTCCCTTTGCTGCGGAAGACAACCCGATGTTGAGAATAAGGATGAGAACCCTGATTATCCGTTGAACCCTTCATGACTTCCACTCCAATGACTCCAACCCTAAGCGGCGAATTTAGACCCTGGAATTCGCGGGTTTTGGTGTGGAGAGAAAGGGTGTTTTATGGGCTACTAGCCGCATCAGCCAGTGTGTTGATCTTGATTGCGATCGCCATTGTGCTGATTTTTATCTATGAAGCCTGGCTATTTTTTCAGCAAGTGCCGCTGTGGGAGTTTTTGACCGATCGCACCTGGGTGCCCCTGTTTGATCGGCAACAGTGCGGCATCATGGTGATTGCCACGGCTACGGTCTTGATCGCGCGATCGCCCTAACCGTAGCAATCCCAGCGGGTATCTTGGCGGCGATTTATCTGAGTGAATATGCCAATCCTCCGTTGCGGCGGTTGTTGAAACCTGCGCTGGAGGCGATCGCCGGGATTCCCACCATTGTGCTTGGCTATTTTGCCCTGTTGGTGGTGACGCCATTGCTCAAGCAGATTTTGCCGGGGGTAACAACCTACAACGCCCTGAGTGCGGGCTTGGTGGTTGGGGTGTTGATCACGCCAATTATTTCCTCTCTGAGCGAAGAAGCGATCGCCGCTGTGCCGCCCTCCCTCAAGCAGGGAGCCTATGCGATCGGGTTTACCCGACGGGAAGTCATCCAACGAATCGTCTTGCCAGCAGCATTTCCAGGGATCATGGCGGCGATTACCCTGGCGGCATCGCGGGCACTGGGAGAGACCATGATTGCGGCGATCGCAGCGGGACAAATTCCGGTGCTGACCCTCAATCCCCTCACGGCAATGGAGAGTATGACTACCTTCATCATCCAGGTAAGCTTGGGGGATGTGTCATGGGATTCGTTTATTTTCCATGTGGTGTTTACCGTGGGGTTGGTGTTGTTTTTGATGACCCTGGCGTTGAATTGGTTTGGGCATTGGTTGATTCGTCGTCATCGTCGGCAGATGCAGGGGTTCACCATTCCCAATGCAGAGCCATTGGTTTTGGAAACAACGGAGTTGGCGGTGGTGCGATCGAACCCTGATATCACCCTACCAACGCCCTCTGCCTTCACCCCAACGCTCCATCAGCGAGATTGGGTCGATCGAGGATTTCATAGCCTGGCGATGCTAGCGGCGGGTTTTGGTGTATTGGTGCTTGGAGTGTTGCTGGTGATCACACTGCGGCAGGGATTCCCCTATTTGAATTGGCATTTCTTGACCCATCTGTCTTCACGCAAGCCTGAGGATGCTGGAATTTTTGCGGCGTTGGTGGGGACAGGGTGGCTGATGGTGCTCACGGCTTGTTTGGCATTGCCGATCGGGCTTGGCACCGCCATTTATCTAGAGGAATACGTTCCCCCGACGATCGCCAATACCCTCCTGGAGATTCACATTGCCAACCTTGCTGCCATTCCCTCGATTTTGTATGGCTTGTTGGGCTTGGCGCTGTTTGCTAGGGCCTGGGAGCCGTTGACGGGGGGCTTTAGCTTGCTATCGGCTGCCTTTGTGCTGACTGTGATCATCTTGCCCTTCTTAGTTACTGCCACCCGCACAGCCCTGCGTCGGTGCCAGAGCATCGTCGTCAGGCTGGATATGCGGTGGGTATGACCCGTGGGCAAGTGCTGCGCTATGTCACCTTGCCTGCGGCGGCTCCTGCCATTTTTACGGGGGTGTTGATGGCGTTGTCGCAAGTGGTTGGAGAGACCGCCGCTCTGATTGCTGTGGGCGCTGCTGCCTTTGTGTCGTTTGTCCCCGATTTGTCTTTGTCGGCGTTGCAGAGTGGCTATACCACCCTGCCCACTCAAATCTTTTATTGGGCAACACGTCCCCAAGCTGAGTTTCAGGGGTTAGCGGCTGCCACCATCATTGTGTTGGGGGCGATCGTGCTTGTAATCAATGTCGTAGCTGTGTTTATGCGTGATTTGTTTTACCGACGTTAAGCCAACTCAGTTAAACCTAGCGAGTGAAATGAGTTACACCACCTTGTCTACCTCATCCCCGTCCGCCTTGCCTCCTCCGCAGGAGTTGTGCTCCAGACCCACGCTGTTGGGGTTTCCTTTCAAGGAATTGCTGCCCTGGCTGGGGTCGATCTCAGCATTTACAAACACCAGGTCACTAGCATTATTGGTCCATCGGGCTGTGGCAAGAGTACCTTGCTGCGCTGTTTTAATCGACTCAACGAGTTGATCCCCGGAACCACTGTGACTGGCAGCATGCTCCTGGCAGGACAAAATCTGCACACCCTGCATCCTGTAGAAGTGCGGCGTCGGGTGGGCATGGTGTTTCAAAAACCCAATCCCTTCCCCAAATCGGTGTATGACAACATCGCCATTGGGCTACAGGTGAACGGCTATCGGGGCAACATCGACGCCCGGGTGGAAAGTGCCTTGCAGCAGGTGGGGTTGTGGGATGAGGTGAAGGACAAGCTGAAGAAAACCGCCACCGAGTTGTCGGGAGGACAGCAACAACGGCTTTGCATTGCGCGGGCGATCGCCTCAACCCCGATGTCCTGCTGATGGATGAACCCTGCTCCGCCCTCGACCCGATCGCCAGCACCAAAGTGGAAAAGCTGATCCACGAATTGCGCACTCGTCTAACGGTGGTGATTGTCACCCACAACATGCAACAGGCGACTCGCCTCTCCGACTACACCGCCTTCTTTAGCACCAACGAACGGGGTGTGGGCTATCTGGTCGAGTTTGGCACCACCTATCAAATCTTTCGATCGGCAACCCAGAAGAAGACGCGGGAGTATGTGGAGGGGCGGTTTGGCTGAGGAGGGTTGGAACGGGTAGCGACCCCCTACTCACTATCCTCCAGATCATCCTCGCTGTCATCGCTGTCGTCGCTGGGGGACAGGGGAAACCGACCCCGGCGCTTGCGGGCTTCCATGGCTTTTTCAAGGAGTGTTAGCAGTCCGGGGGCTTCTTCTTGCAACCGCAGGAGGAGGCGTTCCCCTTCTTCCAAGTCCCCAGGATCTTCGCCAGTTGCCATCACGGCTTGCAGACGGGGCATTGCCAACTCATCGACAATCTGCACCAGCCCATGCAGGCAGCGGTTAAATTGTTTTTCAGTCAGGGTGGAATCTTCAAGGGGAAACTCAATAATGGCGCGGATTTCGCCATCCGACGGGTCATATTCCCACTGCAACATTTTGGTTTCCCAAGAAATATTTAGCATGGTTTGCAGAATGGCAGCTTTGTAGGGATGATCTTTGACGCCAGAGAGAATCCGAGGGGCAAACAGTTCAAAAAACTCTCCATCCTCGTCTAACTGCACCACGATCAAGAAGTTTTCCACATTGTCAGCATAGACGCCTGTGAGAATGCGGCATTCTTCGGGATCAATGCGATACTTCCAGCCAGCATTGTCTAAATAGATGGCAATTTGTTCTAGCGTCGCTCCCATGTCGGTTCCAATCTTTGCTTTTGTTGGTTGTAACACAATCGCTCCGATCGCCCAGAGCCCCATTGCCACTTTCTGAGAGTGGGTAGGATGAACGTCTTGTTCAGATTGCCATAGTTTGTCTGCTTTTTGTTATTTCTGACTCATTTTTTATGGGTTATTTGATGAAGATTGCTCGATCGCCCGTGGTTAGGCAGCGGCTTTGGGAGGGGTGCTGAGCGCCGCATCTACCTGGCGCAATAACTCCTCAACCGTAGAGGAGTTGTCGAGGATGATCGTCGCCTGTTGCAGCTTTTTTTCGATCGCCATCTGACTTTTGATCCGAGCATTAATTTGGTCAAGGTTGAGGTAGACGCCATCTTGGACTTCACGTTGCATCAGCCGTTCGATCTGCTGCTGCGGTGGGCAGTAAACTACCCAAATCTCCGTTGCCAAATCGGTCATTCGCGCTTCAAACAACAGGGGCACCACCAAAATCACGATCGGGCTGGTGTGTAGGGAGGACTGGAGTTCGGTCTGGAAGCGATCGCGCACATAGGGGTGAATCCGTTGTTCTAACCAAAGCCGCTCTGCTGGGTTATTGAAGATAAATTCGCCTAGCCGCAATCGATCGAGTTGTCCATCGGGCAGCAGGATGGCGTGTCCATAGCGCTCAACGATCGTTTCTAAAACGCTGGAACCTGGTTTCACGGCTTCGCGAGCCAATAGGTCTGCATCTAGCACCGGCAATTGGTGAACCGTAGACAGGTAATTTGAAATAGTCGTCTTGCCCATGCCGACCCCCCCTGTCAGTGCAATGATACGGTTAGGAGTTGGAGTTGAAAAATCAGCGCGATCGGTCATTGCCTCAAGTGGATGAGTGGTAGTCGCGTCAATTGTAAGAATTGAGCCTGAGCAATTTTATTGTGGCAGGAGTTGGGGGGATTGGCTATCGGCGAGGTGTATCGCTTTGTACCCACTGGACGATCGCCTTGGTTAACCCTTCTAGGGTGTAGGTTTGGGCTTCTATATCTACCCGCCCCAACCACTGCTGGCAGGCGGCGGAGGTTTGAGGACCGATCGAGGCAAGGCAAACGGTTTGGAGCCAAGTCGGAACGGCTGGAGTGTTGGGCGGATAAATCAACTGATGAAAACAGCGTACGGTTTTAGAACTGGCAAAGGTAATGATATCGATCGTGCCTTGGTGTAGGCGGTCTAGCAGAGAGGCATCGATCGTCTGCACACAACCTGACTCGTAGGCAGCCACCTCAGTGACGATCGCCCCCATTGCCCGCAACGTCTGCACCAACACCTCGCGCCCCCCGGTTTCTACCCTGGGAAACAGAATGGTTTTGTTGTGCAAATCCGGTTTCGGGAAATGTGGCGGCTAACTCGTCTGCAACAAAATCAGGGGGGATGAAATCGGGATCAACTCCGTACTGCTGCAACCGCATTGCCGTCTTTTGTCCGACCACGGCAATCTTGACCGTCTTCAGTTTCTCCAGCGCCCCTGGGTGGGTCAATCGCCCAAAGAAATACTCCACCGCATTGGTCGAGGTCAAGATCAACCAATCAAATGTAGCGAGTTGGGCGATCGCCCGATCCAACATCTCCCAACTGGAGGGGGGATGGATCGTCAACACAGGCATTTCCACCACCTCCGCTCCCTTTGCTTGCAACAGCGCCCAAACTCGGCGGCTTGTCCGGTGGAGCGAGTCACAAGAATGGTTTTGCCAGCAAGAAACATAGGGGAGGGGGAAGAAGGAGGGCGGAGGGCGGAAGAAGGAGGGAGTTAGGTGGGTTTGGTTAGATAGGAGCGTAATCCTACAACTTCTCCAATGACGATTACGGCTGGAGAGAGGGGGTGATGGGTGGTCTGTTGAAGGATGGTGGCGAGGGTGCCTGTCCACGTTTGTTGCTGGGGATGTGCTGCCCAGCGAATGATGGCGATCGGGGTTTTGGGCGATCGTCCGTGGCGTTGCAGTTGGTGAAGGATGTCGGGTAGTTGTCTTCCCCCCATAAGAATCACCAGGGTATCGAGTTGGGCGAGGGCTTGCCAGTTTAGCTGGTCTGGCTCGTGGGCACTGACAACGGCAAAGCATCGGCTCAGCACCGGATCGGTTAGGGGAATCTGGGCAAGTAGGGGGGCAGCGAGGGCGGAGGAAAGCCCAGGAATCACTTCAAGTCGCAGTCAGCAGCTTGTAGAGCCGTGATTTCCGCCAAGCATCGCCCAAAGACAAAGGGATCTCCACTCTTTAAGCGGACAACCTGCAAGCCCTGCTGACAATAGTCCACCAAGAGGCGATCGATCTCCAGTTGGGGAGTGCTAGGTGCGCCACCCCGCTTGCCCACATCCAGCTTGAGACAGTCGGTGGGAACCAAATTGAGTAACAGCTCATCCACCAATGCATCGTAGATCAACACCTGCGCTTGGGCAAGCAACCGCTGGGCTTGCAGCGTCAGATATTGCATCTCCCCTGGTCCAGCCCCCACCAAATAGACCTTGCCCGCCCGATTCATTTCCCTGCCTCTCCTGCGGGAACGACTGTTGCTGTAGAAAACTTGTATACACTGTAGCAGGCGATCGGATCACCCGTATGATGGCATCACCTCCGCCGCGCACCCTGTTGATTACAGGGGGAGCAGGCTTTATTGGGACAAACTTTGTGCGCTACTGGCGATCGCACCATCCCGGCGATCGCCTGATTGTGCTAGACGCTCTCACCTATGCGGGCAATCGGGGCAACTTGGCGGGGCTAGAGCAACAGTTGCGATTGATTCAGGGGGATATCGGCGATCGATCCCTTGTGGACACAATTCTGCGGCAGGAGGCGATCGATACGATTGTCCATTTTGCAGCAGAGTCCCATGTCGATCGCTCCATTGTCAAACCTGATGCCTTTATCCAAACCAATGTGGTTGGCACCTTCACATTGTTAGAAGCATTTCGTCACCATTGGCAAGCGCGGGGACACCCACAGGGCGATCGCTTTCTCCATATTTCCACCGATGAAGTCTACGGCAGCCTCGCCCCCACCGACTCCCCTTCCACAGAAACCTCTGCCTACGCCCCCAATAGCCCCTACTCCGCTTCTAAAGCCGCCAGCGATCACCTCGTTCGTGCCTATCACCACACCTACGGGCTGCCTACCCTAATCACCCACTGTTCCAACAACTATGGGGCATACCAATTTCCAGAGAAATTGATTCCGCTGATGTGCCTAAATATCCTCAAGGGCAAACCTCTACCAGTGTATGGGGATGGACAAAATATTCGCGATTGGTTGTATGTCGAAGACCACTGCACGGCGCTGGATCGGATTCTGCACCAGGGGCGATCGGGCGACATCTACAACATTGGGGGCAACAATCAAGTGCGCAATCTCGATTTGGTGGAACAACTCTGTGGTTGCCTGGAGGAACTAGCCCCCCTGCCGGTGCGTCCGGCGCGATCGCTGATCACGTTTGTGCCCGATCGTCCTGGGCACGATCGACGCTATGCAATTGACGCCACGAAACTGAGGACTGAGTTGGGCTGGACTCCCCGTGAGACCTGGGAAAGTGGATTGCGGAAGACGGTTGAGTGGTATGTGGCGAATCGGGGTTGGTGGGAGCAGGTGCAGCGGTAGGGGGGATATGGTTCACTACATCCCCAATCACCGTTATGACCCTATCCACACCTGCCTACGAAGATGTGGGAAGATCTAGGTATGACCTTGATCATCGAGTTACTTGGATACCCACGGATAGTGCGCGACGCCGTGAATCGGCAGCCAAGGGGGCGCAAGAGTTGGTGTCTGCTTGCGTATTTGTTGTTAGCGAGCCAGCCAACTTCGCGTGAACGGTTAGCAGAATTACTATTTCCAGCAGCCGATGATCCGCTCGGTGCATTGCGTTGGAGCTTGTCGGATCTACGCCGTGTGCTTGGCTCAGACTGCAAACTGTACGGTGACCGCTGATGATTACCTTGCCATCTACTGCTGTGGTCGATGTCGATTTGGTCTGTCGGGGACGCTGGGATGAGGCACTGGAACTGCGTGGGTTGGGTCAGGATCTCCTGGCGGGTGTAAGCGTTTCGGGCAGTGCTACATTCGAGCTATGGCTGTTTAGTGAAAGACATCGCCTCAACGGTGCTACCGAGGCAATCCTGCATGAGGCTACCTTAGTCTGTTTGGCAGAAGGGCGCATCAACGACGCACTCAAATGTGCCTCACGGTTAGTAAATCTCAACCCGTTCGATGAGGCTCACCACGTTTTGCTAGTGCAATGTCTTCGAGCCGCTGGTGACTACGATGGAGCTACAAATCACGCTATGCACTGTACTGAGATTTTCCGGCGGGAGTTAGGTGCTGAGCCAAGCCTAGTGCTACAGGAGGCTATTCGCCAACCCACCCTCGATCGAGCTAAAATGCGTCCTTATTCCGTGCAGGCAATGCTTGAGGCAGGGGAAGCGGCGATCGCAGCGGGAGCCATTAGTCAAGGCTTGCAGACCCTACGGGAGGCGGCGATCCTAGCTCGCCAGGGGCAGAATCATCAACTCTTAGCGCGCGTGCTGGTGGCATTGGGTCACGCGCTTGTCCATGTGGGTAGGGGAAGTGATGAGGAGGGCGGGGCGGCGTTGCATGAAGCAGTGGCTCGTGCCATTGAGGTGGGCGATCAGCGAACCGCTGCCATTGCCTATCGAGAACTTGCCTTCGCCGACCTAGAGCGTGGACGCTATGACCGTGCCCTTGACCTATTGGGTGAGGCGACCCGCCTAGCCGCAGGAGACGACGCTGAAATGGCATGGATCGAGTGTATCGAAGGAGCCTGTCTGAGCGATCGGGGCTGTTACTCCCAATCCCTTAAAGTCCTGATTTCTGCTGTAGACCGGGCTGAGCGCACCGAGTCCCCAGAGGCTTTAGTGTTTGCCCGCTGCTGGGTAGGGCGATTGCACGTGTTGCGGGGTGAATTTGCTGAGGCAACGCCAGTGCTTGAACGGGCATTACAACAGGCACGGGCTTGCTGGATGGCGCTGGCTCCACTCCCTGAGTCTTTGCTCGCCGAGGTACACCTGCTAACGGGTGATCTCGACACCGCCGAGAGCCAGCTAGAACGCGCCTTTGTCATGGGACGACAACTCGACGATCCGTGTTTAGAGAGCATCGCCATGCGTGGACTGGGGCTGGTAGCCGTAGCACGGGGTCAAGACAGCCGAGGCTATCAGATGCTCATTGATGCACCGCGAATCTCTCGACGACTACCCGATAGCTATCGGTGGATTGAAGCCTATGGGCTTGATGCGCTGTGTCGGGTGGCGATCGACCAAGGGCAGGCGGCAGCACCCCGTTGGATTACTGACCTCGAATCACTTGCCGCACGATGTGGAATGCGCGAGCTTCTAGTCCGGGCACTGTTGCACAAAGCGCTGCTTGGTGAGCCAGCCGCGTTCGAGATTGCGTGTGACTTGGCGACGACGATCGATAATCCCTTCCTCCACAACGCCATCGCTCAGACTAAGTTCTGAAAAGTTTCACACGCTGGTTCACACGGAGATGATTGAGCATAGTGAGGTTGGTTAGCCGCTTCGTGAGGAAAGTACCATGTCATCTCACACCCTCAATGATGTCGCTCTACAAGAACTGCGCGATGGCTTTACGGGTGACATTATCACGCCCGACCATCCCACCTATGATGAAGCTCGAAAAATCTTCAACGCGATGATCGATCGCCGTCCCAACATCATTGCTCAATGTGCTTGTGTGGGTGACGTTGTCCGCAGTATTCAGGTTGCCCGTCATCACGGTCTTGAAATTGCCGTTCGCGGTGGCGGGCATGGGGTTGCAGGTAAGGCGCTTACCGACGGTGGACTCGTCATCGACCTGCGGCAGATGCATTCTGTCTCAGTTGATCCGATCGATCGCACGGTAACGGTTGGGGGTGGAGCCACTATGAGTCATCTCGATCGCAGCACAGAACCTTATGGACTGGCGACAACTGGGGGACGAGCCTCTACGACAGGCGTAGGTGGATACATCCTGGGAGGGGGCAGTGGGTGGCTTGACCGCAAGTTTGGTCTCGCCTGTGACAACCTCCTCTCAGTCGAGCTTGTGACAGCCAGTGGCGATCTGGTTCGTGCCAGCGAAAACGAACATCCAGAACTCTTTTGGGCGCTCCACGGTGGGGGTGGTAACTTCGGAGTTGCCACTTCATTCACGTTGCGCTTGCACGAATTGTCGTCGGTGGCAGTGATGGTGTTGGTGTGGTCACCTGAAGCCGGAGCGAACGTGCTTCGCACCTACCGAGACTTTATGCAGTCAGCCCCAGACGATATCGGTGGTGGTGCGCTCTTTGTGACTGGTTCTGCGGAGGAGTTTGTGCCCAAATCCTTGGTCGGGAGGTTGACCTTTATTGTTCTCATTACCTACGCGGGTCCATTGTCTGAAGCCCGTCAGGTTGCAGCCACCATGCTGGAGCTGGGGCATGAGGGAGAGTTTATTGCAGAAATGCCTTATGCTGATCTCCAATGTCTGCTTGACGATCCCCCCGGCTACCGCAACTACTGTTCTGTCGAATACCTCAATGCATTCCCCGATGGAGCCATTGAGCGATTCTGTGCCCATGCAAAGAACATGATTGTGCCTTCAGCGTCTCAGCATATTCTTTTGCCTCAAGGAGGTGCATTGGGACGTGGGTGCTCTGACTATCCGCTGCCGTGGCGACAGGCTCCCTGGCTGATTCATCCCTATGGTCTGTATCAAGATTCGGCTGATGATCAGCGTGCTCGGCAGTGGACTCACGACGTTCGATCTGACCTCAAATCATGGGAAAGCGGTGCCGTCTATCTTAACTTTATTGGCGACGAGGGACAGGATCGGGTTGTTGCTGGTTTTGGACGGGAGAACTATGCAAGGCTTGCAAAAGTCAAAGCTCACTATGACCCAGAAAACGTCTTTCACTTAAACCACAACATCAAGCCAATTTGATCAGCCCGGTTAAAGGCAAAATCACAAGTCACTCAACCATCAACAGAGACCAAACTCGAACCCTATTGAGTAGAGATAGAAGCATGGCGATCGCCCCCTCACCCTTTATGCATCCTTGCCCACTCCCGCACTGCCCGCCGAATTGCCAAGCGTCCATTGGTTCGATGGGCTGCAATCACCTGTGGTAATTCTCGAATTGGTAGGAGGGGCAAGGCAAGGCTGGTTTCCGCTTCCACATACTCCCCATTGCGCAGATGGTAAATTCTCAATGTGCCTTCGTCGTAGCACCAGAGTTCGGGAACCTCTAGGCGGGCGTAGATGGGAAAGCGATCGAGTGATTTATGGGTCACATCAATTTCTAATGCCAAATCTGGCGGTGGATCGCCCTGCCTGAGATCAACATCTAACCTGCCTCGGACAATCGGTTCATTTTGGAAGTAAAAGCAATTATCAGGTTCCACTCCTGTCAGTTTGATGCGCTTGCGCCAAGTGGTTGAGCCATAGCTTTCGTACTCTATCTCCAACTCTTCAGCGACATCGTGCACTGCAACACCAATCACTTCTTTGAAATATTTGTGTTCTGGTAAAGGAGTCATGATTTCTAACGTACCGTCATCATAAGCAATTCGAGCGGTTCGACGATCGCCTAGATCGTCGAGCAACTTTTCAAATTGCTCCCAACTAATGTTGTGAAGAATCACCCGATCGGCGCGATTAGCTGTTATGACCATATCCGCACTTGCCTATGAAGTTGGACAATTCTGAGCGAAAACATGAAGCCACGCTGCGATCGTCCAGTGGATTCATTCAGTGGTGGGCTGACCCATGAGAAATCCTTTTGAGCGATTAGATCTATCCTATAACCATCCCCGGATTGATTTATTCAGCTTAAACCCCATTCTGACTAGGCGTGGAGCCGATCGCCCCCGCAGTAGTACAGTGAAACAACTGCTGCGTTGTGATCATTCGACTACGAGCGGTAGAATCTCAGCCACGAGCTTCTGAGGCGCAACCATTAGTTTTGACAGTTCAACCGTCAGCTTTGGCAGTTCAAGAGTAAATTTGGGAAGCTCAACTGTCAGCTTTAAAAGCTCAGTCATTTGCTTTGGAAGCTCAACCCTCAGCTTTGAAAGTTCAGGGGTAAATTTGGGAAGCTCAACTGTCAGCTTTGAAGGTTCATTGCAAAGTTCAAGGGAAATAGCTTTGACGATCGAGCTTGCGATCCTTCAATCAATTGAGGGAATGCTAGACCCATAGTTTAGTAAATGCAGTACTTTGCATCTCCAGTTTATGGTTGAAGCGACAAGCAACAGCAACGGTAACGGCACGAGTGACGGCAATGGCATTGCTCCTCAGTCTCTCTATACCGTCTCCAATTCACCTGTATCTGAACTCTTGAGCCAAGCCGATCGCGATGCTATCCTCAGCTTGGTTACACAGATGCACGACAAGCTACCTTTCCTGCGCGACATTGCCGCAGAAGAACGAAGAACTCTGTTGGGCATGGGCGACAAAAACCGTATCTTTGCCGGAAAAGTTTTAGAGGTCGTGCTCCAAAATCCTACCTTCTTATCCCGATCCTTTGATATTGAACAGTTTCAACAAGACTTGGCGACCTTCGATCGCTTGTCCACAATCCTCATGGCATTGAACCAACTCCGCGACCTTGTGGATGCCACAACTATTGCGATCGGGACAGAAGCGTTTGAGAGCGCTCTGATTGCCTATCGCCATGCTAAAGCCAGTGGTCAAGGAGCCAGTCTAGAATCGATGATGGCAGAAATGGGTCAACGGTTTGCTCGTAAATCGAAGAAAAAGGAAGGCAAAAAACCCGAAGCAATCAAGTAAATACTGCTTGATTCATGGAGGTCTATTAAAAAATCCGTTGATAGGTTTTCCCTGGATGTGAGGAATTTTAACCCTTATAAAGTGGGTTTAGACGTGGGTTATGGGTCAGATGGGTTAGCAAAATTGGTAGATGGCGATCGTTGCCTTGCAGGTGAAGATGACGAAGGTAGAACGACACCGAGCGGAGATGGCGAATGAGTTGTGAGAGGGATTGTTGCAGATGTTTCGCGGTTGGGTGTAATTGCGATCGCAATTGATGTGGGTAAGAATCTTGGTGATTGGGGTGAAGGGGGTGTAATGTTCCTAATCACCCGCCACAAATAACCTTTGGCTCTCAGCAAATAACTTTATTTGGTCGGGCACAGCAACTTGTTATGCGGCTGGCGGGGCTGTCGAAGAGGTTGGGAAATGGTTTTCCGCCCTGATTATCGATGCTAGCAATGTGGTTCACTCGTGCCCGTTGAGTGTTCAAGCGAATTTCAGGGGTTTCTCCACCCGGGGCATACCCTCGACCAACTTGAGCGTCTGAACGCAATCCTGATTCATCGCCCCAAGCAATGTCTGCCCCTTGTTGCTTGGCACGCTGTTGGAGTGCTCAATATTCCTGCTGCAACCACAACTCAACTTGTTCGGGGTCTTGCTCATACGCCCGTCGTAGCCGAATTGCCTGCTGGCGCAGATAGTTTTGGGTTGTCGGATTTAGAAATCGTGCATCGGGTCTTTCCATACTTCCATGTTAACGATTTCACCCTTATCGCTGCATCCTCTCACAGTGCCGGGTTAATAACTGCGTATAGATGCTCACACTACACTGGCTTGCGTGCAGACAAGATAAGGAAGAGCGGAATTCGTCTACGTCGTTCAAAAGTTTGCGTGCTGTAAAAGTGGTTGCGTCTTGGCTGTGCTTCACGCAGTTCTTCAATCTGAAATCCTGTAGCCTGAAGCAAACAAAAATAGTCTTCAATAGTGCGATGATATTTTTGCACACTACCACCCAGCCAGTTGGTAACTCTTATTCCAGTTGAAAAATAGTCATCAACAACCCAATCTTGACGGGGGGTTCCGTCGATCCAACCACGATTACATGATGTAATTACGGGATGTTCGACCGAAAAAACAAACTGTCCTCCAGCAACAAGTGTCTGGAAGACATTGGTGAAAACAGACGAAAGATCGGCAACATAATGAAGTGCTAGCCTAGCCAGCACTAGATCAAATGCTGTAGGTGGATAAATCCAATCTTCAATCGTTTGTCGAACGACTTTACCTGATGTGCCAGCAAGCGTCTGGATAGCAGTTTTAACCATTTTGTACGAACCTTCGATTCCCATATAAC
>JAAUSV010000093.1 GCA_012032525.1 Leptolyngbyaceae cyanobacterium SL_7_1 | reverse complement strand
CTCCCCCCCTCCGTCCTCCCCCTTTCCCCACTCCGTCCTTCCTATGCCTCCTTCTCCCCAAGATGTTGATGTCACTGTACTCTTAACTGGTGGACACCAGTACCATTTGGTGTTGTCGCCGGATGCGCCGTTGTTGGTGCAGTTGTTTGAAGTGATGCTTGACCAGACAGGGCAGGCGGCGGAGCAGTTGTTGCAGTTGCCGCTCGATCGGGGGCGATCGATGTTGTGTTTTCGGGGCGATCGCCTGGTCGGATTGGTGACTGATCCGCCAATTGTGATCCAGCCGCAGGTGATGCAGCCCCAAGGGGAGCAACCGCCTGTGATCCAGCCACAGGCTCCAGTAGAAGTGTTGCCGTCCGAGTTTGTCCAGCTTGATCAGTTCCTCACGGCAGCAGAGCATCAGCAGTTGCTGGAGTATGTGCTCGATCGGGAGTCCGAATTCGTTTCCACCACCACCTCGACGGGAGCCGCTAATTACCGCAAGTCCGTGGTGTTGCACTATTTTCCTGAATTTACGGCATTGATCACCGATCGAATTCAGACGGTGTTGCCCAATGTTTTAAGTAAGTTGAATTTACCGCCATTTGAGGCATCGCAGATCGAGGCGCAACTGACGGGGCACAACGACGGCAACTACTACAAAATTCACAATGACAATGGTAGCCCGGAGACCGCCACGCGAGAACTCACCTATGTTTACTACTTCCACCAAGAACCCAAGGCGTATTCGGGGGGAGAGCTAATCATCTACGATAGCCAGATCGAAAATAACTACTACGTACAAGCCAAGTCCTATCACACGGTCGAACCACGCAACAACAGCATTGTCTTTTTCCTCAGCCGCTACATGCACGAGGTGTTGCCAGTGCGCTGTCCCAGTCGAGCCTTTGCCGATAGTCGATTCACCATCAATGGCTGGGTGCGGCGTTAGCCCTCGCTATTTCCATCCTTGCTGGGCTTGCTCAAGGACATAACTCGATACCGCTTGAATCTGCTCTGGAGTGAGGCGATCGCCATAGGCAGACATATTATTTTTGCCATTGGTGACGATCTGGGCGATCGCCTCCACTGAGCCATATCCATTTTTTTCCAACGCCTTTTGCCTGAGATTTTTGCCTCGACGGATAATGTTACCGCCGTTGATGTGGCACCCGGCACAGTGTACCTCAAAGAGGTAAGCACCTGGAGAAAGTTCATCTGCTATCGCGATCGGGCTAAACCCAAACATCACCACCACTATCAGCAGGAAACTGATGATTCCTTGCCACCTGTTCATCGCTTTCACCCTTGAACTCAATCAAACTAAAAAGCAAGGATCTCAAAAAACCCTCGCTAGACGAGCTATTGTTTTCATGGCTCAGGCGGGATTTGAACCTGCGACCTTGGGCTTATGAGTCCCCTGCTCTAACCACTGAGCTACTGAGCCAGCTTTGCTAAGCCATCCTAGACTTAGCAACTTTTTTACAGTATCACATACTAGGATGCGATCGCCATTGCAACCAAGAATTTCAATCCCACAATCTCCACAGGATGGAGCAGGTAACCTCCCCATCCTATGGAAAGTAAGTCTACCCTTAGCGAGGCAGGTAGGCAATGGGATTCACTGTTCCTTGGCTGGGCAGGTGCACCTCAAAATGGAGGTGGGGACCCGTGCTATAGCCCGTGCTGCCAATATCAGCAATTTGAACGCCCTGTTCTACCTCTTGCCCCGATCGCACATGAATGCGACTGGCATGAGCATAGCGGGTCATGCTGCCATCAGGATGACGAATCTCAACCATGTTGCCATAACCACCAGAGTTCCAACCCGCATGCTCTACCACGCCTGTGGCAGCCGCGTAGATGGGGGTTCCGGTTGGAGCAGCAATGTCAATTCCCCGGTGCATCCGACCCCAGCGCCAGCCGTAGCCAGAGGTCAGCACTCCCCTAGCGGGCCACATATAACCATCGAAGATGGCGGACCCTTCGGGCAAGTAAGCCTCTGCCCCCGGCAGAGGCGGCAGTTCAGGGGAAACAATCTGACCCGCGATCGGCTGCAATAGGGGTTGATAGTTTTCCGAACCCAACGGTGCAGTCGCAACCCATTGAGGCTCAACCGTTACTCCAGATCGTTCCGATTCTATCTCGACCTGCGGTGAAGCAGCCTCGACTGGGGTAGCGAGTTGTTCAAACCGCTCCGGATTAAACTCTGGATTGACTCGCCCTAGCTCAACCACAGCAGCGGGAGTAACTAAAGAAACAGGCTCCGAGGCAGCCGCTGCCACCATGGTTCCCTGCCCAGTTGCTTGGGCGGTGGACTGTTCGACCTGCTCTGCCCGGTAGCGGTTGCGCAGGCTAAGAATCTCAGCCAGCAAATTTTCCACATAGGGGCTTTCGGTCTGGGCGATCGGTGCTGTCGCAATCCAACGGCTAGTCGGAGTGGCAGAAACGGATGAGGATGTCGGCTCCACAGCTAGGGGTTCCACTTCAGCCACCACTTGACCTGGTGAAAACGGAACAGTACCAGACTGCTCTGGCAATACAACGTTTGGCAGAGTCGTTTCATCGGCTGAAACTGGGACAGTAGAGGGGACTGTGGGCACAGAAACAGCCGCTACTGGTTGAGTAGACGAGAGGAACGGTTCTGGCAACGCACTCTCATCCGCGCTGGATGTCGTCGCCATGGCACTTGCCGCTTGAACAGACTCAACAGCACCACCCACGATGTCAGAGGGAATCCGCAGAACTTGACCCACCAAAATGAAATTGGGATTGTTGAGGCGATTGGCTTCTACCAGAGAAGCACGGGAAATGCCGTATTGCCGAGCAATTTGATCAACCGTTTGTCCAGCAACAACTTGATGAGCTGGTTGGGCTGGAGAGACCCTCACCTCAGGCGATCCTACTGCACCTGCTTCAACTGGCTGAGGCTCAGCCGATTGGGGAAGGACACTCGGAACAATAACCCTACTCTCAGACCCATAGGCAAGGGACAAGGGAATCAGCAATTCCTGGTCAACCCGGAGGCGCTCTGGGTTGGCAAGATGGTTGGTGCGAATCAGATCAGCCTGAGAAACGCCGTAATTCAGTGCGATCTGCGCAACGGTGTCCCCTGGCTTAACTTGGTAGGACGCCAAACCAGACGCACTAGGAACCACGGATGCATCTGAGCCGTCTGGCAAAGAAGAAGCTGCAACCCGGTACTTAGGTGGAGTAACAGGTGGGATGGCGGCTGCATCCGGGGAGATAATCTCAGGGACGACACTCTCAGGAACAACGGGCTGAGGAGTGGCACCCACGATTACCGCAGGTAAGACGGGGGAGGGTTGGGGAGGAGCAAACTCTAACTCCCCGATCGAAGGCTGTTCTTGTAGAGAGGGCAGCGGCTCGATGGTAGAGACTCCAGTCCTATCGCCAGGCTTTGCCGAGCGAATCTCTATCAGGCTACTCCTCAGACGATCGCGCTGCTGACGGAGGCGATCGAGGGAGCCATCTCGCTGCAATCGAAGTCGCTCAACCTCAACAACAGTAACGGTTTCAGAGGCGACAGCAGAAGCATGCTCACGGTCACTAACTGCAAGAGTCTCCTGATCCTGAGAAATCCCCACGCTGGGCGAGAAATCGGATTGAGCCGAAACGGGGATTTGAATCACCTGCCCTGGCTTAATGGGAGTCTCGGACGGAATTCCATTGACACGAGAGATGTCGTCAATGGGAACCTGATATTCTTGGGAAAGCCCCCAGAGGGTTTGCCCTTCCTTGATGACATGCTTAACGGCAGACATTGAGGACGGAACACGTTCCTGCGGTGCAGAAGCAGCCGTTGGGAGACTGATTTCCCCTAGCCGGGAAGCAGTAACAGGGGTTGTCGATTCAGCGGATGGAGCCTCGGATGCAACAGCACCATCCCCCTGACGCGGGAGAAGTAGGCTGGACGCGCCCATTGAAAGTGCCAGACTAATCATGGCAGCAGACGTGCGAGCCTTCCGATTCACTCCTAAAAGGTTCTGTTTGGGTTGAGCCGTAGGCGGATCGATATCCAACCGATGTAAGACAGGCTTAACCTTTTGCGGCAATGCTCGTTTCAAAGAACGACCTCCTAATGAGCAGCATCTAACTGTCGTTGAATGACCCATCCCTCAGAAGTCAGTGACTGAGATCACGCTGTTAAAGAGATCGGGATCACCGACAGAATCTGATGACTAGGTAAGACTACCTTGCTTTTTTGACTTAGACAAGCTTACACCAGTTAACAAAAAATTCAATAGTGTCCCTTTAAGAAAAACTTATTTGTGCCAGAAACTTATGTAACCAGTATTCATCCGGGTTAATCATTTCGCTGTGATCCCCAAGTTACAAGCTAGCTTGCCCCATTGGTGGTGAAGAACTATCTCTTAATAGGAATTGCGCGTGTTTTCGCACCCAAAACCCTTCAGTTCAACAATTAACTCAGTCTTTCATCTTGCGATCGCAATGTCCGGAACCTTTTGATTTTATTGAGATTTTCTTTGATCAACCTGCTACACCGGGCCGCTCTTCGTTTCCCCCTCCTTGTTCGTTGACTAGAAGAATAGTACTTCCAAAACCGAAGGGACACAACCGAAATAGCGGCTTGATTTTCCCTGTTCTACATCGATTAAAGCAAAGGATTGAATTTTGTTTTTCCCATGAAGATTTTGATTGGGTGACTCCCTGTCATCCGTAGCGACAACCTGCGGTAATTTTCTGCAAAACCGTATATAAATTTCTTATCTAAGACCAGAGTTTTTAGTATTCCAGAATACTGCGATCGCAGGAAAATCTTAATGAAAGCCGCTGAGTTGGCAGACGTTTGCAGAACTTCGCTCAGTTTATCTACCCAGTTCTACACTTTGATGAAGAGTTGATAAAGTTGCAGGCTGGTAGGACATTGGTTCACTGAATTGACCTGGCAACTCAGCGATCGCCCGACCGTGCCCGACCGTGCCCGACCGTGCCCGACCGTGCCCAGACGACCTAAAGACAACCCCTAACCCTACAACCAGCCCAGTTGTCGTCGTGCTTCAAACAAGCCGATCGCCACGCTGACAGAGAGATTTAAGCTACGAACTCCGGTTTGAGCCATCGGAATATGAACTGTGGCGTGGCACGCTTGCAACACCTCGACAGACAACCCTGTTGTCTCACAACCAAACAACAACCAATCGTTCTCCTGGAAGGGAAATTGAATGTAATTGCACACTCCTGAGGTGCTGAAACCGACCCAGCGCCCGCCTTTCTGCTGATGATAGTGCTGAAACTCAGACCAGGAGGCGTGGTAATTTAGGTCAACATAGCGCCAATAATCTAAACCTGCGCGTTTGAGATAGCGATCGCTTATCTCAAACCCCAACGGACCAACAAGGTGCAGCGGAGTCCCTGTAGCGGCACAGGTGCGGGCAATATTGCCTGTGTTAGGCGGTATTTGGGGATTGACTAGGACGATCTGTGGCATAGCACCAAGTCACTTGTAATTGGCAGTGGGATGAGGTTAGGGTGCCATATCCCTACCAGTATTCCTATCCGTGTTGCTTGGGTGCCACCGATAGGAAATTGCTATAGCTCTATTGAGGTTCTAGCGATTAGCAAATTTTTAGGGGAAATGGGGGGAAGGGGGTCAAGGAAACTTGACAAAATTAAATTTATTCACCCCATCCGGCTTGACTCCCATGCTGGCTTTCCCCTTTGTTTGTCCTACTACGCCACGAGGGGTTGACAGAGTTCGATCGCCAATTCGCTCTCCTGCAAAGCGGTGTGGGCGATCGCATCCATCATCACCTGTCGGGCATCCTGCGACTGTTGATAGGCCGCCAGCCACCGCTCTGCCTCATTGCCTTCTCGCAATCGCTTCTTTAGTGGCAGCAAAAAGCACTTAAAGCCCTGTTGTTTGGCGATCGCTTCCACCTCGTCATACAGCGATTCAATCCATTCACGCGCCAGAATTTTCCGTCCGTCTTGCCAGTGGCGCAGCGGCGCATCCAGACTGAGATGGGCAGCGGCAGTTTCATTTTCGTCTGCCATCGTCACCAAATCCTCGGCTCTGGTGGCGGCGGGCAGGGTACTTTGCAGCAACGGGTCGAGATCGGGATTGTGCATCACCTGGAGAATCCGGGCTTCTAGCAGGGCGGTGATGGCTAGCAGGGCGATCGGGTCGCTGACTAAGTCACAAATTCGCAGCTCCAACCGATTGAGATTGTAGGGGCGGCGATCGCCATTGGGACGCACCGATGACCAGAGGTGGCGAACGTTTTGCATCGTACCCAGCGCCAATTGTGCCTCTGTCCATTGAATAAAATGGGCATGGCTTTCAAACAGAGGAACGTGGGCGGGGGTTTTGGGAAACACGCTCCAACGGCTGGAGTGGTTGCCCGTGGGTTTGCCATCCAAAAAGGGAGACGCCGCACTCAATGCTAGGTAAAGCGGCGCTTCTACTCGCACCAATCGACAGGCTCGCATCAGCACCTCTGGGTCACTGATGCCGATATTGATGTGGACACTGGCGGTGACAACGGTAGTTCCGTAGGTGTTCTCAATGTAGGTGTGGTAGGGATTGTTGGGGTCGGAGCGGTGAAATTTATCGCTACCGCCCAAGGCGAGGGTGCTACCGGGAATCAGGGTGTAATCTCCCAGTTGTTTGAGGTAGGCACGCAGGCGTTGGCGGGGGCGCACCAGGTCGCAGAGTAGGCGATCGTAGCTCCGCAGTGGAGCCGTGGTGTATTCCACATTGCGGCTATCGGGTTCGCGGACAAATCCGTCTAAATCTGCCACGATCCGATCGGAAAACCCAATAATGTCTCCTTGAGGCGTGCCAGTATACATTTCGATCTCAAACCCTTTCGACAACATGCCACCTTACTCCAGGAACATTACTCTTCCTAGTATCTCAGAACCTGCTTAAGCCATTTCACTATCCCTAGCGGTTTTGTCCTAGTCCTGCGGATACAAATCTTAAGCACGGGGAGAATAGGGACGTGGTAGCGTGTTTAAGCGCAATCAGTCGGTTCTAGCGGGGAACAGCCGCTGGAGTGGGAAACGAGGCGAGAGTCGATCCGCCAGAGTCATCCCACGGGGAAAGTTTGGTGCAAGTCCAACGCTGTCCCGCAACTGTAAGAGAGCGATGGGGTTGAGGGATGCATGATCACTCCGACTCCATTTCTACTCAAGTCAGAATGCCCGCCGATCGATCGTTCATTCCTTAAACGTTCTGCGAGGTACAGATCGTGTTGAATTCAGCACTTTTTCATCAGTTCAAGCGTTATTCAGTTAAATCAGTCCCCATTGCTGCGGTGATCCTGCTGGCGAACAGCATGGCGGTGTTGCCCGCTCACGCCCACCATGCCATGGGAGGCGAGACACCTCAGACTGCTCTAGAAGGGTTTATCTCTGGGCTAGCTCACCCAGTGATTGGGCTAGATCATTTTGCTGTAGTAGTGGCGATCGGGCTATTGGCAACCCTAAAACAACGGGGATTTGTGATTCCGTTGGGCTTTGTGTTGACCTCGTTGTTGGGAACGGGGTTGCATCTCATGGGTATGGATCTGCCGATTGCAGAATTGGTGATTGCGGCATCGGTGCTGCTGGTGGGCGTGTTTTTGGCACTGAAACAAACCCCTGCGTTGGTTGCAATTGCAACGGCAGCGGCGATCGCGGGTCTGTTCCACGGCTATGCCTACGGGGAGGCGATCGTTGGGGCGGGCATGTCTCCCTTGGTGGCGTATTTGGCAGGATTTACCCTGACTCAGCTTGGGGTGGCAGCGATCGCCGCTTGGATTGGTCGGGCGATCGTCCAGCGAGTTCCCGATCAGCCTGTGGCAACGTTGCGCCACATTGGGTTCGTCCTCTGCGGTGTGGGCGCGACCTTCCTGTCCTTTGTCTTGCTCAACGCCTAGATTCAGTCATGCAATGTTTTTTTGAGGCGCGACGCGCCTCAAAAAAACATTATTTCGACCATTACAGTTTAGTGAGCTAATCATGCATAAGATACCCGTCACGGTGATCACGGGCTTTTTGGGCGCGGGCAAAACCACGCTGATCCGTCATTTGTTGCAAAATAATCAGGGACGCCGCATTGCCGTTTTGGTGAATGAGTTTGGCGAGATTGGCATTGATGGGGAGTTGCTGCGATCGTGCCAAGTGTGCGACGAGGAACCCGCCAGCGATTCCCCATCGCTACCGTCCAATATTATTGAGCTGACCAATGGTTGCCTCTGCTGCACGGTGCAGGAGGAATTTTTTGCCCACGATGCAGGCATTGCTAAAACGGCGCGACCAGTTAGATTGCATTTTGATTGAAACCTCCGGTCTGGCATTGCCCAAACCCTTGGTGCAAGCCTTTGGCTGGCATGAGATTCGCACCCAAGCCACCGTGGATGGGGTGGTGACGGTGGTGGATTGTGAAGCACTGGCACAGGGCGACTTGGTGGGCGATCTAGCAGCACTAGAACAGCAGCGCCAAGCCGACCCCAATCTGGAGCACGAAACCCCGATCGAAGAATTGTTTGAAGACCAATTGGGCTGTGCTGATTTGGTGTTGCTTACCAAGGTCGATCGGGTGGATGAAGCGGCTCAAACCAAGGTTCACCACTGGCTCAAGCAGGAATTGCGATCGGGCGTCAAGGTCGTCCCCTGTCAAAGTGGACACGTCACCCCCGATCTGCTGCTGGGGTTTAATGCGGCGGTGGAGGATGATTTAGCCAGCCGCCACAGCCACCACGACCACGAAGAAGACCACGATCACGACACCGATATTAATTCGGTGCAATTCCTCTCGGAGCAAGCATTTGAGCCAGACAGTTTGGTGAAGCGCCTGCGATCGCTCGTCCAGCACCAGGAAATCTATCGAGTCAAAGGCTTCGTTGCTGTCCCCAACAAGCCCATGCGGTTGGTGATGCAGGGCGTGGGCGATCGGTTTGACTATTTCTACGATCGTCCGTGGCAACCGAGCGAGGAGCGGCAAACTCGCTTGGTTCTGATTGGTCGAGGGTTGGTGCAGGCGGATGTGGAGAAGGCGATGAGTAGTTAGCGCAATGTGCATATTGATTGAAATGCCCACCCCACGAGGAGTTAGAGAAATGCGCCCACCGCGTTAATCGCTAATTGCCAATCGTTAACAGCTTTGTTTCTCATCTTCGAAACCGGTTGCTACAGTGAGGGCAGCAGTCAAATGAGGGTTTTGACATGAAGCGATCGTTGGGTCAATCTGGAATCGAAATTACGCCGATCATCTTTGGCACTTGGCAGGCAGGCAAATCTGGCTGGGTTGGGGTTGAAGATCAGCAGGTGATTCAGGCAATGCGATCGGCATTTGAGGCAGGTGTCAATACCTTTGATACGGCGGAGGTGTATGGCAATGGCTATTCAGAAGAACTAGTGGCAAAGGCGCTATCGGCGGTGCGCGATCGAGTGGTCTATGCCACCAAGGTGTTTGCCAATCGGTTGCAGTATCAGCAGGTGCTAGACGCCTGTGAAAAATCCTTGCAACGACTCCAAACCGATTACATTGACCTCTATCAAATTCATTGGCCCTCTGGTTCGTTTAATAGCCCGATCGTGCCGATCGAGGAGACGATGCAGGCGTTAAATCACCTGAAGCAGCAGGGCAAAATCCGAGCGATCGGCGTCTCCAATTTTTCCCGTGACCAGTTGGCAGAAGCGGCTCAATATGGACGCATCGACAGTTTGCAGCCGCCCTATTCGTTGTTTTGGCGATCGGTTGAAACTGATCTACAACCCTACTGTGTAGAACAAACCATCACCATCATCGCCTATTCCTCCCTCGCTCAAGGATTGCTCACCGGACGGTTTGGCGCGGATCACCAGTTCCAGGAAGGCGATATTCGTCTAAAAATAAATTATTCAAAGGCGAAAACTACCAACGTGCCCAACAGGCTTTGACAAGATTGCGTCCGATCGCCGATCGCCACCAGTGTACGTTGGGACAACTCGCCTTGGCTTGGTTGATTGCGCAACCGCAAACTAGCGCGATCGTCGGTGCCCGCAACCCGGAGCAAGCTATGGAAAATACCAAAGCTGCCGAAGTGATTCTCTCTTCGGAGGACTTAGCGGAAATCGATGCGATCGGGCGTACGGTCACAGATCATCTGGATGACAATCCGGTGATGTGGGAGTTTGCGGCATAGGTGACGGATAAAGGATGAAAACGGGTTGATTTCTTCAGCGTTTCTGTTGAATTTGTCCGGATGGCGATCGTCTCGATCGGGTTAACCGTAGAATGATGATCACAACAATTTCCGGCTGCTTTGAGGATGTTTGAGAAGTATCGATTGCTTGATGGTTGCCCCCTAAATCCCCCAAGATTAGGGGACTTTGAGCAGAAAATGGCTTGAAAGTCCCCCAATTTTTGGGGGGGTTTGGGGGGCGGTTCGAGTAACAGTTGTCACTTTTCAGACATTCTCAAGGAAGCCGGAAATCTGGGGCGTGAAGATTTCATCCTCGAATAAGATTGCTACCATCGCCCACTGTCCATCGCGGCTCCAATTTCCTTGGAGGCTAACCCCATGTCTACCCCGACCAAGCTCTACGAAGGGAAAGCTAAGATTCTCTACACTACCGATGATCCCGGCGTCCTGCTGACCCAATTTAAAGACGACGCCACGGCGTTTAATGCGCAGAAAAAGGGCACGATCGCAGGCAAAGGTGAGATTAACTGCACGATTTCCCAGCACCTGTTTCAATTGCTGGAACGTCAGGGCATTCCCACCCACTTCATTGATTGTCCCTCTGCGTCTACGATGCGGGTGAAAGCGGTAAAAATTATTCCACTGGAAGTGGTGGTGAGGAACATTGCGGCGGGGAGTTTATGTCAACAAACTGGATTGGCGTTGGGAACGGTGCTTAATCCTCCGCTGGTAGAGTTTTACTACAAAAACGACGCCTTGGGAGACCCGTTGCTGACGATCGATCGCCTGCGGATGATGGCATTAGCCACGCCGGAGCAGGTGGAGCAATTGCGATCGATGGCGTTGAAAATTAATGTGCTTCTGACGGATTTTTTTCAGCGCTGCGCCATTACTCTGGTGGATTTTAAGCTGGAGTTTGGTATGGAGGGGGAGCAATTGCTATTGGCGGATGAGATCAGCCCAGATACCTGTCGGCTGTGGGATCAGGCGGATACCGACCCCGATCGGCGGGTGATGGATAAAGATCGATTTCGCCGAGATTTGGGAGGGGTGGAACAGGCATACCAGCATGTTCTTGAAAGGGTGCTAGCACAAATTACCCCAGTTTAGGGGGCAAGGATGCTGTACAATCTTTCCGTTTCCTGAAATTGTGATGACTGGCTTCGATGGGGTTTATAGGAACACGCTCAATTACATGGCGATCGGGTAGATGTTCTAAGCCAAGAGCCTTTGAAGTCGATCAAACAGTGTGTGATGCAACGCTTGGTGTGTGGATGTGCTCAACAAAAACAATATGCGGTTTTCTCTTGTCTTTTTGACTTTCTTAACGGCTTCAACCTCCCTTGGTCTTGCCGCCACTGCCCAGGCAAAAGAGGCATCGACACCGGAGGCGATCGAGCAGCGGCTTGAGGATGGAACGGATGCACCGGAGAAGGTGTATGTCGCTGCGTCGTCTGAACCAGCGATGGATGATTTAGAGGCAGCCCCGGCTGTAATGGAAGCTGGGGACGAGCTGATCACCCCTCCATCGCAGTCAGCAGCGGATCTGCTGGCGCAAGCCGGAGTGCCAGAGGAGTTGCCCAACGACGCTGCCACCCCACGCCGGGAACGCAAACCCCTGGGGAAACTCAGGAGGAATTGGAATTTGATGTCACTCCGGGTCCTTCCCTAGAGGTGACGCCGCCGGAGGACCTGGAGCGCCCCGATTTCACCCCGATTCCGGGAGCCGATCAGGCGGAACCGCCAGAGGTGGAGCCGCGCGTGTTGGTTTCAGAGGTGGTGGTCACTGGTGCCACTGGAGACTTGGAAACGGTGGTGTACAACTCCGTAGGCACGTTGCCAGGGCGGACGACCACCCGATCGCAACTCCAGGAAGACATCAACGCCATCTTTGCCACTGGGTTCTTTGCCAACGTCCGGGTGATTCCCGAAGACACGCCCTTGGGGGTGCGCATCACCTACGACGTGCAACCCAATCCGGTTTTGAGCCAGGTGCAATTAGCAGATAGCCGCATCGAAACCCTGACCGTCGATGGAGTGACTGTCCCAACTCAAGCGGCGATCGACGATATTTTTCAGTTGCAGTACGGCGACATTCTCAATTTCCGCGATCTGCAAATTGGCATTGACAGTCTCAACGGGTTGTACCAGGAGAACGGCTACGTGCTTGCCCAGATCATTGATGCGCCGGAGGTTTCCCCCGATGGCGTGGTGACGTTGCAGGTGGCAGAAGGGGTAATCGAAAATATTCAGGTGCAGTTCCTAGACGACGAAGGCAACACCACCGATGAAGAGGGTAACCCGATCGAGGGCAATACCCGTGAATTTATCATCACCCGCGAGTTGCAAACCCAACCGGGGGATGTGTTTAACCAAACCCAAGTGCAATCTGATTTGCAGCGGGTGTTTGGCTTAGGGCTGTTTGAGGATGTGCGGTTGTCGCTCAACCCGGGGCAAGACCCGCGCCAAGTCGATGTCACGGTGAACGTGATTGAACGGCAAACCGGATCGCTGTCCGCTGGGGTTGGGGTCAGCTCCTCCAGCGGTTTCTATGGAACGGCGAGCTTCCAGCAGCTTAACCTCGGTGGGAATAACCAACGGTTGGGAGCAGAAATCCAAATTGGAACGCGGGACTTACTATTTGACGTGAGTTTTACCGATCCGTGGATTGCAGGCGACCCCTACCGCACCTCCTACACCGTCAACGCCTTTGCGCGGGAATCGATTTCCCTAATTTTCGATGGCGGTGAGGATGAGGTGGAACTGGATAATGGCGATCGCCCACGGGTGCGGCGAGTGGGCGGTGGTGTCAGCTTTGCTCGACCGCTGGGAGATTGGTTGGGATTGCAAGGTTGGCGGGCTTCCTTGGGGTTGCAATACCAAAATATCTCGGTGCGCGATGCCGACGGAGATCTCAGCCCGGAGGACGAGGAGGGCAACCAGCTCAGCTTCAGCGGCTCTGGGATTGATGACTTGCTGACGGTGCAGTTGTCGGCGGTGCGCGATCGCCGCAATGATTTTGTCGCCCCCACCCGTGGATCGGTGCTGCGCTTGAGCACAGAGCAATCGGTGCCGATCGGCAACGGCTCCATCCTGATGACCCGCCTACGTGCCAGCTATAGCCAATACATTCCCGTCCGCTTTACCAACTTCACCCCCGGTTGTCAGTTGGAAAACGCCAGCCCCAGCGATTGCCCCCAAGCTCTGGCATTCAATGTGCAAGTGGGCACGGTGTTGGGCGATCTCCCCCCCTACGAAGCCTTCTCTCTGGGAGGAACCGACTCCGTTCGAGGCTACGGACCGGGTGAGGTGGGCAGCGGTCGCAGCTTCCTGCAAGCCACGGCGGAATATCGCTTTCCTGTCTTCTCCATCATTAGTGGTGCCCTGTTTGTAGACTTTGGCACCGATCTGGGAACAGCAGATAATGTACCCGGTGAGCCTGCCAATGTGCGGGATAAGCCGGGAACTGGGCTGGGCTATGGATTGGGCATTCGGATTCGATCGCCCATTGGTAATATCCGAGTGGACTATGGCATCGGTGACGATGGCGATGGTCAGTTGCACTTTGGTATTGGTGAACGGTTCTAGCCCGCGATCGCGCCACCCCCCAAGAGGAGCAGGATGAATTTAGGAATGACGCCATCTACCCATCCCATTGCCACGCTAGAAGCCATCGATCAACCGATCGACGCTTCCCCATCGCCATTGGTGACAGGAGTTGAACAGACGCTAGCCTGTGGATTTGAGCGATCGGGGATAGGGCTACACTCAGGCATACCCGTCACCGTGCGGGTGTTGCCAGAGCAGGCAGGACGGGGGCGCTATTTTGTCCGGGTCGATCAGCCCGATCAACCGGAAATCCCTGCCCAGATCGCCCAGGTGAGTCAAACCCTGCTCTCCACCGAATTGGCGGTGGGCGACGCCACGGTGCGCACCGTCGAACATTTGCTGGCAGCGCTGGTGGGCATGGGGATCGACAATGCCAGAATTGAACTAGACGGGGCAGAAGTACCCTTGCTGGATGGCTCTGCCTGGGGGTGGGTGGAGGCGATCGCCCATGTCGGAGTGCAGCCTCAAGCCGTCGATCGCCCCCTGAAACTCGATCTCTCAACCCATCTGGGTGTCC
>JAAUSV010000092.1 GCA_012032525.1 Leptolyngbyaceae cyanobacterium SL_7_1 | reverse complement strand
CGCGACTCGCCGCGCCATCCAGCACTCGTAAGGCTCCAGTACGAACGGTGAGTGAACCGCCGCGCCCGCTGGCTTCCGGTGTGCCTCCCACCGATAGATCGGCAATGCCACCGGAAGCAGCAACCAAACTAGTCGGAAATAAATCTTCCCCGGTCACTCCGGATAATTCCACAAACTCGGTTGCTCGAACTGTTAGGTTCCCAGCATCCCCACTGCCCTCGGTGCTAGTTTGAATCACAGCTCCATCTCGTAGGGTGAGGCGATTGGTGACAATCGACAAATTGCCGCCATTCCCGCTGATTCCTAAATCTGTGTCGCTAAAAATCCCACTGGCAAGGGTAAGCCATCGTCATCTAGGAAAACAGAACCATCGGGGTTGCGAGTGACACCAGAGAGTTCGACCCGTTCTGCTTGAATGCGGACGGTTCCGGCATTGCCTGTGCCGAAGGTTGAGGCGCTGATTTGTGCACCTGCTTCAAGCCGCAACTCTGGAGTTGAAATTGTGATATTTCCACCATTACCCGTTTCTCTATAGTCTGGGAAGCCTGCTTGGGAAAAGAAACCACTGGGAAGAGGAAGTTGATCCTGTTGAAGAATGATCGCTCCACTCAGAACGATGAATTCGGTTGCCACGATGTCAATGTTTCCTCCAACGCCTTCAGCACTGGTTGCCGTAGACAACCCTCCTCCAGCTTGAGCAATCAATTGATCAACGCGGATAGTGATATTTCCACCTTGACCCGTGCCGGGAGTACTAGAACTGATCAAGGAAAGATCGTCAAGGACAAGCTGGGACGCTTGAATAAAAATATTCTCCCCATTTTGATTGCCAAGGGTTTCTGAAAGAACCTCAGATTCATCCGTTAATGAGACCCTATCCCCATGAATTTGGATTGAACCACCCCGATCGCCACTCGTATTTAAGATTGAAAATTGCACCAGTTGAATGTCTTGGAAAGTCTGAACCGCGTTGTACTCCAAGCGCCAATCATCGGCGATCGTCAAACTCACAAACTCGGACTCTCCCACACTGCCAATATCAATTTGTCCACTAGAGGCAGTAATGATGCCGTCTTCAACGTTGATGCGACCTCCCACAAGCGCGATCGCCTCTCCGGTGCGAACTTGCAATCCACCAGCGAGTTGATCACCCGCTTCATCAATCACTGGGTTTCCTGCATCATCTACCAAAATTGCTAGTGATCGATTCGTAATCGTCCCAGGATTTTGTCCAAATTGCAGCCCAATTGGAACACTGACAGTTAGTAAAGAATTACCACGGGGATTAACGGCACTGAACTCTGTTCCATTAGAAAAGATAAAGCTGCCTGCGGTGGTTGCCAAAAATGAACCACCAATATTCAAAGAAGCATTTTCTCGAAACAAGATGCCATTGGGGTTGAGCAGAAATAGATTAGCAGGGCTAACCGTGCCATCTGCTTGCAACACCTCGATCGCCCCATTGATATCAGAGCGAGTGGAACCCGTCACCCGTGTAAAGATGTTTTCTATCTCCGGAGCCACATTGAAGGACGCTGTGCCCCGGTTGGAAACTGAAAAGGCACGGAAGCTGTGGAACAAATTACTACCCGATCGACTGCCTTCTGTGATCACCGTTGTATTCCCTGTGGTCGTCACCCGTGAGGGATTGGGCAAGGTGCGATCGGGAATGATTTGGGCTTGAGTTGCACTGGCGGTTAATCCTTGCCAGAGCACACAACCACCGATTACCAAACAACTCTGTACCGTATTCAATTCTTGCATGACAGTATGGTTGACCTATCAAACACGAGGCAGCGGTGTAAAATCAGCCGCCGTAATTAGATCTGCCTTGACTCCGCGAATCAGGGCAAGTTGATCCGTTCCTAAACTGATCAACGTATTGCGACCCTGTTGAGTAATCGATAGGTTTCTAAATTGCACCCCACGCGACAGAGCAAATTTGTCTTGGCGATCCTTGAAGTCAAGGATTAAATCTCGACCCAAACCCTTCTCTAGAGCGAATAGATCGCGATCGCTGCCCCCGTCATTTTGTCATTGCCCACACCACTGATAAGAATATCTCTGCCGCTTCCTCCTCTTAGATTATCGTTACCCGCTGCTCCTTTCAGGACATCATTGCCCCCTTCCCCACTTAATAAGTCATTACTGGCAAATCCCAGAATGGTGTTATTGCGGGCAGTACCAATCAACCGATCTCGACCTGGTGTGCCTCGGATCACTCGATCGTCAAGTTCTGGAGGAGCGGTAATGTTCAAGTCATTAAAGGCAAGGATGTTTGAAGCCGACAGTGCCAACCCAACTGAGAGGGTGGCAATTTGAATTTGTGCCGCTGCGCCTGTGCCATCCACGTCAAAGAAGAGTGCTCCGCTGGTAGGGTCATAGATAAAGCGATCGCTGCTGTCCACTGCACCCGTACCAATTTGAAACTGGTCAGCCGTGAGAGTGGTATTGGCAGTCAAGCCAGCATCTTTAAATTGGGAACTGACCGTAGTGTAGAGCGTAATGCCAAACTCATCCACGGGCACTTGCAGGTTGTATAGCCCGACATAGATGCCCATCTGATCCTCAGATGGGTTAAAGTCGGCGATCGTGTCGATTCCACCCAAGGACGAATGATAGAAGTTGAAGCGATCGTTGCCTGCTCCTCCAGTCAACCCATCATTGCCAGTGCCCCCGTGGAGAGTGTCGTTATTGGCTCCACCGTCTAGCTGGTCATCCCCGCTACCGCCATCCAGAAAATCATCATTGGCTTCCCCCAGCAGGATGTCGTTGCCCGCCTCTCCATAAAGGGCATCTTTGCCAACTCCACCGTTAGCACTGTCATTCCCAGAACCAGCATTGATGAAATCGTTGCCATCTGCACCGTTCAGATTGTCATTGCCTTCTAAGCCCACGAGGCGATCGTTCCCCACTCCGCCATTGCCACCATCATCTCCCCCATCCCCAATCAGCTCATCCGCCCCTGCCGTTCCTGTGAGGGAAAGACCTACTGGGATAGACAGCACATCCTCTGGAACCGAAGGGGGGAGTGGGTCATCGGGCAGATTACCCGAAATCACAATATCTCGGTTGATGACAAAATTCGTTGTAGATTGGGTTTGAATAATGGCAATTTGTGTGCCATCGAACAACAACCCTCCAGTTGTAGCGTTGTAGGAGAAATCGCTGTAATCTCCTATGGCGATCCCAAGCTGGTTGGCATAGACTCTGACCTTATCGCCCTGTTGCCAGTTAAAGTCAGTGATGGTGTGAACACCCGCCGTAAAGAAGGGGTTGCTGGTGTAGGTGAGGACGAAGGTATCGGCTCCCAATCCGCCTGTCACCGTATCATTACCAAACCAACCTTCTAAAACGTCATTGCCACTGCCACCAATCAGCGTATCGATGCCATTGCCGCCATTGAGACTATCATTGCCATCTCCCCCATTGAGAGAATCATCCCCATCGCCGCTGTCAATCCTGTCATTGCCAGCCCCCCCCAGGAAGGTGTCGTTGTTTTGGGCTGAGAAGGAAGTGGACTCCGAGATGACATCATCCCCATCTCCGCCATCGACATAGTTGTTACCCGTTCCAGTAAATACAGTATCATTGCCTCCACCCGCAAAGATGGTGTGATTTACCGGATCAGTCGTGCCAAAATCGATGCTGATGGAATTGTTTAGGGCATTGCCTGTGGCAACGATTGGATCGCTCCCCAGCAACACTAAGTTCTCCAGATTATCTCCCAGGGTGTAATCCAGATAGGTCTGTACGGTATCAATTCCCTGATTAGCAAACTCGACGATCGTATCCGTTGTATCAATTTCAATCAGATACGTATCGCTGCCTGTGCCGCCGTAAAGCGTATCACTCCCCTCGTCCCCGGCTAAAAAGTCCCTGCCATCTCCGCCATAGAGGATGTCATCTCCTGCCCATCCATAGAGGGTATCCCCACCAGACCCGCCATATAGAGTATCGTCGCCCTCTAAACCGTTCAAACTATCATTATCGGCTTCTCCATAGAGGCGATCGTTGCCTGCATTGCCCGCCAACAAATCATCCCCATCGCCGCCGAAGATCAGATCATCCCCATCGCCACCGCACAAGCTGTCGTCTCCTTCTAGCCCATGTAGTTCATCGTTGCCCGCAAAGGCATACATGCCATCTGACCCTTCTGTGCCAATCATCCGATCGACATTTCCCGTGCCCTGCTCCACAGGGGCGCTGTTGTAGTCCTCAATTAAAATGGTGGCAATCTGAGTGGCACCTCCATTGCTGAGTGTGACAATCTGAGGGGTCGAGCCGTCAGGTTCCGGTTCCCGAAAGATGTAAATCGGTTGGCTAAACCCTAATGGATTACCTGTGCCATCATCTTCAATTTGCCAGAACAGGACATCATAGGCAAAACCATCGCTATCATCATTTCTGGCTCCAAACCCAGTTGGATTTTTGATATTAACCGGAAGGTAGAGAGTGCCATTTGGTAAAACTGGGGGCGATTCTAGATCAGCCGTTGCTTCTAGAAGATCAAAGGAGCTACCATCTCCCGTCCAGATATCCAAAGGTAGAGAATAATCAAACTCCAACTCCCCATCCGAGCGATTGGCAGTTCCTCTATGCCGACTTCTAACTCTCTTACGCATGGTTTGTCCTCTACCGACAATAAGCCCTCAACAGGGGTGAATGTAGTCATTTGAACAGATCAACCTAAGTACGCAAGCCGTATCAACGCAAAAAACTCAGCCACCAACCTCAGGCGGCACTCAAATGGGGTTTGTAGCGATGGTATTCTCTACACAGCTTATGTCGCCGATTCAGGGAAAATTGCCAAGTCAAAATAGAACGTAATACACCCGATCCCAACGAATTTCCTTGATTACATGCAATATCTTAGGTTGGGAAGGTTATCTATTCCCTTCAGTGGAGTCATCCCAACCCGTGAGCTAGGGTAATGAATCTTTGAGGATGGCGATCGCACTTCAAAGATTCACCCCTAAATGATCACCATCCGTGCCTGAATGCTCACCATTCACCAGACAGAAACACATTAGACTGCGGTTTGTTCTCGCATCTCTGCTGCGTACTGATCAGCGCCTAAACCGACGATCAGATGTAACTTACCGCCAGGGAGTCTGAGGATTCCCTGGGCACCTGCCGCTTTCAGGGTAGTTTCATCCACCTTGGTGCTGTCAATTACTTCGATGCGCAACCGAGTTAGGGCAACGGCATTGGCACTGCGAATATTAGATTTACCACCGAGGGCAGCGATCAGGGTAGAGACTCGATCGCCCGCCGCTTCATCCACCACCACCGCAGGGGGCACCAGTGCCACGGGTTGCTCCTCCACATCGGACACAACAGCAGGTGCACTCGCAGGTAGATCGGCATCGTCACCAGCGGTTTGCAGATATTCTGCCATGTCGGTTTTGAGGTTTTCCGATCGCGGACCAAAAATCGCTTGAGCACTATTGCCCACCTGCAACACACCGGATGCACCCAATGCCTTCAACTTGGCTTTATCAACTTTGGTCATATCAGTCACCCCAACTCGCAGCCGGGTGATACAGGCATCCAGGTTAGCAATGTTGCTACGACCACCAAAGGCAAGCACCAACTCCCGCGCCATTTCTGAAGAACCGCCCGGTTTGACCTCAGCCGCTCCTTCCGGTGTTACAGTCTCATCCTCACGACCGGGGGTTTTCAGGTCAAACCGCTTGATCGCAAAGCGGAAGGTGAAGTAGTAGAGGGCAGCAAACAGCGGCGCAAACGCCAAAATCAACCATGCCTTCGTTCCCAAGCTATTGAACAGGGCGTAGTCAATGAATCCGTGGGAGAAGGTGAAGCCCATGCGCCCGCCCAAGGTGACAAATAGCCAGTCACAGAATCCAGCCAGCAAGGCGTGCAGGATATAGAGCTGGGGCGCAACGAATAGGAAGGAGAACTCGATCGGCTCCGTAATCCCCGTCAAGAACGACGTAAACGCCGCAGACAGCATAATCCCGCCCGTCACCTTGCGATTTTTAGGCTTGGCACTGTGCCACATGGCGATCGCCGCCGCTGGTAAGCCAAACATTTTAAACCAGTAGGCTCCCCCCAAAATTCCGGCGGTGGGGTCGCCCGCAAAGAAGCGGTTGATATCGCCCGTCACCGTTTGCCCAGTGGCGGGGTTGGTAAAGGAACCGATCTCAAAGAAGAAGGGAACGTTCCAAATGTGGTGCAGCCCAAAGGGAATCAGCGATCGCTCCACAATTCCATAGATCGCTGCCGTCAGGGGAACATTGCTCCCCGTTGCCGCCGCATTCGCTGCCTGATCGATCAAATTACCAATGGGGGGCCAAATCACGCCCATGAGAATGGCAACGGCGATCGCCGTCAACCCCGTGATAATTGGCACAAACCGCTTGCCTGCAAAGAAGCCCAAGTACTGGGGCAACCGAATCCGAAAGAAGCGGTTGAATAAATATGCCGCAATACAGCCCATCAACAAGCCGCCAAACACCCCCGTATCGAGGGAGGGAATCCCCATCACGGGCTTCAGTGTCTCTGGGTCAACCCCAAATAGCGTGGTTGCCGCCGCTCCCAGCGCCGCCACAAACACGGCAAACCCAACCGTGGCGGCTAATGCGGAAACGCCATCGTTGCCCGTGTAACCGATCGCCACCGCGATCGCAAAAATCAATGGCAGATTGGCAAAAATCCCATCGCCGGATTTCTGCATGATGGTTGCCAACCAATCGGGCATCCAAAAGAAGGTTTCTGGTTTGCTAAACTTGGCGCTGCCAATTCCCAGCAGGAGACCGGCGATCGGCAACACCGAGACGGGCAGCATCAGAGCTTTTCCCATCTGTTGAAGCAAGGCAAAGGCTTTTTCCACATGGTCGTTGGGGGTGAGGTGAGCAATTAGCGATTGGCGGTTAGCGATTAGCGCTTTATCCGTCCTCTAGGGGACAGAGTTGGCGGACATCGGCGGCGGTTTCAGCAGCAAGTGCTTGGGCGGCGAGTTGTTGGCAAGCTGCCATGCTGAGGTTGCGGATTTGGGCTTTGACGCTGGGGATGCTGGGGACGCTGACGCTGAGTTCCTTGACGCCGAGTCCAACCAAAATCGGAATCGCTTGCGGGTCACTGCCGATGCCACCGCAGATCCCCACCCACTTGCCGTGTTTGTCTGCGCCTTTGACCGTTAGATCGATCAAGCGCAACACAGCGGGGTTGAGTCCATCCACGTAGGGAGCCAGCTTGGGGTGTCCCCGATCCATTGCCAGGGTGTATTGGGTCAGGTCATTCGTGCCCACCGAGAAGAAATCCACTTCCTTGGCAAACTGTTCTGCCATGATTGCCGCCGCAGGAATTTCGATCATGATGCCAACCTCGATCGCATCTATCCCCAACCGTTGTCGCTCTTGCTCCAGCATGGCTTTGGCGTCCCGCAATTCTTCTAATCGGGCAATCATGGGAAACATGATCCGGACTTTGCCCGATCGCGCCGATCGCAAAATTGCCCGAAACTGAGTCCGCAACAACTCTGGCTGATCAAAGCCAATGCGAATGCCGCGTTCTCCCAAAAACGGGTTTTCCTCACGGGGCATGGGCATGTAGGTCAGGGGTTTGTCGCCGCCAATATCGAGGGTGCGGATGATCAGGGGCGATCGCTCCCCAGCACTTGCGCAATTTCCTCATAGATCGCCGTTTGCTCATCCTCCGTGGGAGCCGCCGGACGATCCATAAAGATAAACTCGGTGCGCAGCAGTCCTACGCCTTCGCCCCCCATTTGCACCGATTGTATGGCGTCGTCTTGACCCCCAATGTTGGCGACGATTTCGATCGCCTGTCCATCGGTAGTGATTGCGGGTTGGTCTTTGGTGGCAAAATCTGCCTCTCGCTTCGCCGCAATTCGGGCTTGCTGCTGGCGAGTGCGCTCCATCTCCTCTGGGGGAGGGGTTGATTCTGACGGTGCCGCGAGTGCCGTCTAAAATCACTGGCGTACCGTTGGACAGGTCGAGCACCTGCGGGTCAGCTCCGGCAATGGCGGGAATATTCATCGATCGCGCCAGGATCGCCACATGGGAGGTGGCTCCCCCCGCGATCGTGCAAAAGCCCACGACCTTGGAGCGATCGAGGGTCGCCATATCTGAAGGGGTCAAATCCTCTGCCACCAGAATGGTATTGGTGGGATAAACCTGCGTTTCCGTTTTTGCCCCGTCAGCAACCGCACCACCCGCTGCCCCACGTCTCGCAGGTCGTTTGCTCGCTGTGCCAGCAACTCGTTTTGCAGCTTTGAGAGCTGGTTTGCCTGGGTGATATAGGCCTGCTTCCAGGCAAAGGCAGCGCTCTTGCCCTTGTTGATCATGCTGACCGCAATATCGTGCAGTTCTGGGTCTTCCAGCAATTCTTTGTGAGCCGCAAAGATCGCCGCCTTGCCGGGGTTGCCCTGGGTGTGGACTTTCGCCCGCAGCGCTTCCACTTCCAGTTTTGCCTGCTCGACCGCTTGCTCCAGTTTGCGCCGTTCCTGATTGGCATCACTGGCAAACTCCACCACCGCAATTTCCTGGGGACGGACTTGGTAGAGGTGTCCCACCGCAATTCCAGAGGAAGCGGCGACGCCGAGTAGGAGATTGGGATCGTCCGATCGTCGCCGGGGAGCGGGAGCCGCCAATTCGGCTCTGGTAATTCCCGCCGGACGCAGGGCAGCGCCTTCTTCACCTAATCCCGATCGCAGTGCCTCGCTCAATTCGGCGATCGCCGCCTCGGCATCTGCCCCTTGAGCCGTCAGGGTAACGCTATCACCTTGGGCAACCTGCATCCCCATGATCGAAACAACGCTTTTGGCATTGGCTTGATCCATCCCGCGCCGCAGTCGCAGATCCGATTGGTATTTCTTTGCCAAGTTGACCAACACCGCCGCCGGACGAGCGTGCAATCCCGAAGCGTTGGGAATGGCGATCGCCTCTGAGGAGATCAAATCACTGGCGGTTGTCGTCCCTTCAGCCTGTGCCTGACGAGACAGGGTCATTTCTAAAATGCCATCCTCACCCGCCATCACATTGCCCGATCGGGGGCGAAACACAGCCACTTGGTCGCTATTGGTGACAACAATTTGGGTCAACAAACTTCTGGCATTAAGCGCAATATAATCGGCGTCAAATGCGATCAGCCGATCGCCCGTTTTCACCCGATCGCCCACTTTTACCTGGGTTGTGAATCCGCGTCCCCGCAGAGTCACGGTATCTAACCCAATGTGCATCAAGATCTCCAGCCCTTGGGGAGATTTAAGAGTAATGGCGTGATTGGAGGGATGGAGCTGAATCACCTCGCCATCACAGGGGGCAAGCAGAACTTGGCTAGTTGGGTCGATCGAAACTCCATCCCCCACCATTTTTTGAGCAAACACGGGGTCAGGGACTTGCTCGATGGGGAGTAGATGTCCAGATAGGGGTGCAGTCAGGAGCAACCCGGTCTCTGTGTGCAAAAGCGGTGAGGCGAGACTCATGGATAATCTCCAAAAAAGAATTGACCCCCACGCCAAATTGCTATGTCACAGCATTCTTTTGGCATTGGGAAAGTCACTACTTACACAGTTACATGGAACGATTATATTTTTAATGGGGAGAAAAATAACTTAAACAAATTAGCGATTAGCAACCAGCGCATGGCTATTTACTGCGAACAATCTCTAACCATTGCTCGCAAAATTGGTGACCGGGAGAGAGAAGTGCAAGCGCTTGAAACCATTCGTCAAGCGCATGGATTGTTGGGCATTGATGAGTGAGTTGCCCAATTCCTTTTATCCAAAAATATCCCCAAAAAGTCGATCGCCTCCTTCAACGCCGCGACGAAGGTATCAATCTCTTCGCGGGTGTTGTAGAAGTGAAGACTGGCTCTGGCGGTGGATTGTGCGCCCAAGAAGCGGTGTAGAGGTTGAGTGCAGTGGTGTCCGGCTCGGATGGCGACCCCAGCTTGATCCAAAATAGTAGACAGATCGTGGGGATGCACCGCAGCGGTAGTGAAGGCGGCAAGTGCCGCTCTACCTTCGCCGTTAGCGTCGGGCTTGGGACCATAGAGACGAATTTGGGGAACTTGTTGGAGTTGCTGCCACAGGTAAGCGGTCAACTCGGCTTCGTAGGTGTGAATCGTCTCCATGCCGATCGCACTCAAATAATCTACCGCCGCTCCCAGGGCGATCGCCTCGGCAATCGCTGGTGTTCCCGCCTCAAATTTGTGGGGCAAATCGGCGTAGGTGGAGTGATCGAGAAACACATCGGCAATCATCTCCCCCCCACCCAGGAAGGGAGGCATGGAACGCAATAGATCCAACTTGCCGTAGAGAAACCCAATGCCCGTAGGCGCACACATCTTGTGACCCGATGCCACGAGCCAATCACAATCGATCGCCTGCACATCCACCGCCATGTGGGGAACGCTCTGGCAGGCATCGATCAGAACCTTTGCGCCGTGTTGGTGAGCGATCGCTGTAATCTCCTGCACCGGATTGATGCAGCCCAGCGTATTGGAGACGTGGACGATGGCAACGAGTTTAGTGCGATCGGAGATTAGCGACTTGAAATGCTCCAGGTCAAATTCCTCAGTCTCGGTCAACTCCACAAATTTCAACACCGCCCCCGTCCGCTGCGCCAACAGTTGCCAGGGAATCAGGTTGCTGTGGTGCTCCATCACTGAGAGGATGATTTCATCCCCCGCCTGCAAATTGGACGTACCCCAGGAGTACGCCACCAAATTGATCGCCTCACTAGCGTTGCGGGTATAGACAATTTCCTGGCGCGACGCCGCATTCACAAACGCCGCCACCTTATCCCGCGCCCCTTCGTAGGCATCGGTTGCCCGCGAACTCAGGGTATGCACTCCCCGATGCACATTGGCGTTGTCCTGTTGGTAGTAATTTTGCAAAGCATCCAGCACTACCAACGGCTTCTGAGATGTAGCCGCGTTATCCAAGTAAACCAAAGGTTTGCCATGAATCTGCTGGTGCAGAATCGGAAAATCAGCACGAACCTTAGCAGCGAGAGTACGTTCTTGGGCGAGAGTCATAGGAAGGGGATGTAAGGATGAAGGATGCTAGCTAATTGCTAATTGCTTTAATAATCTCTGTCGTAGGGATTCCACTGGCACTTGATCGAGAATTTCGTAGGCAAAGGCGTAGATTAGAAGATTGCGGGCGATCGCCGGATCAATACCTCGGCTTTGCAGGTAGAAAAGCTCGTCAGCGTCGAGTTGCCCTACTGTCGCGCCGTGGGTGCATTTGACGTTGTCGGCGACGATTTCCAGTTGGGGTTTGGTATCGACTCTGGCTTTGGGGGAAAGGAGGAGGGTGCGGTTGAGTTGTCCGGCATCCGTCAATTGGGCGGCTTGGGGAACGAAGACTTTGCCGTTGAAGATTGCGTGGGCATTGTCGTCAACGATGCATTTTTGTAACTGACGGCTGCTGCCGTGGGGATGGGTGAAAGCGATCGCGCTGTGGGTATCCGCCACCTGTTCCCCCTTGATCATCGTCAATCCATTTAGGGTCGTCTCGGTTTGGGTTCCAGTCTGGTGGATTTCTAGGTTGTGGCGAGAGAGGGCAGCACCCTGGTCGATCGCATCACAGGTGTAACGAGCATCCCGTGCTTGGGAGACCGCCGTTTTGCCAATGTGAATGGCGTTAACACCATCCTGCTGAAGACGAACATGGTGAACTTGAGCATTTTCTTCCACCCAAATTTCAGTCACAGGGTTGGTGAAGTAACTTCCCGTTCCTCCGGCAGTATGTTCTTCGATTAGCGTCATCGAGCTACCACGCTCGGCAATCACCAGACAGCGGGGCTGGGTGAGCAGGGGGGAATCACCAACCTGTGAAACAAAGAGCACGTGAATCGGCTGGTCTAGAATTGTATTTTTAGTCAGCCAAACGATCGCCACATCATTAAATCCAGCGGTGTTGAGGCTGGTGAATTCCTCATCGCTGCCTGGTTGCTTGGCTAGATAGCGATCGAGCCAATCCGCCTTCCGCATGCTCAAAACCGTGGCAAGATTGCCCACAACCACACCCGTTGGCAGCGATTCGCCCGTGGTGACACTCTGTTTGCCGTTGGTAAAGACAATTGTATGAGCCGCTTCTGGTAGTTGCAGGGAGGCTAACTCCTCAGTCGTAACGGAATACTGCTGATCGGGCACGTATTCTAAATCGCGCAGCGAAGAAATATCGGTGAATCGCCAATTTTCATCGCGGTTCGTCGGCAGAGTACGCTCTACCAATTGGTGAAAGGCGCGATCGCGCAGCGCTTGCAACGAGTCACACCCCCCCGCATCCAAGGCTGAATCAAACTCCAGCCGTTGGCTGAGAAAGTAGTTGAGGAAAAGGGCTTGACGGGTGCGATCGCCACGGATAGTAGAGGATGAAACGCTCATCGGCTCACCACCTCCGCTGCTTCTGTCACCCAATCGTAACCGCGCTCCTCAAGTTCCAGCGCCAATTCCTTGCCGCCTGTGGTGACAATGCGTCCGCCTTCCATTACGTGCACGTAGTCGGGAGTGATGTAGTTGAGCAGCCGTTGGTAGTGGGTGATCAAGATTAAGGCATTATCAGGGGTGGAGAGTTGGTTGACGCCATTCGCCACAATCCTGAGCGCATCGATATCTAAGCCAGAATCGGTCTCGTCAAGAATCGCCAGGGTGGGTTCTAGCAGCGCCATTTGCAGGATTTCGTTGCGCTTCTTTTCGCCACCAGAAAAGCCCTCGTTGACGCTGCGATCGAGGAAACTGGCATCCATTTTTACCACATCCAACTTCTGACGCACCAACTCATCAAAGTCGAAGGCGTCTAGCTCTTCGAGGGAGTGGTGCTTGCGCTTGGAATTATATGCCACCCGCAGGAAATCGAGATTACTTACACCAGGAATTTCAAACGGGTATTGGAAAGCAAGGAAGACGCCCGATCGTGCCCGGTCTTCCGGTTCCATTTCCAGTAGATTCTCGCCTTTAAACCAGACCTCTCCCCCCGTCACCTCATAGTCGGGATGCCCTGCCAGGATTTTGGAGAAGGTGCTTTTACCGGAGCCGTTGGGTCCCATGATGGCGTGGATTTCGCCTGTCTTGACCTCCAGGTTGATGCCCTTGAGGATGGGGGTGCCTTCGACTGCGGCGGTGAGGTCTTGGACGGATAGGATAATGGTGCTGGTGTCGCTAGTCATGATATACGGAATGAATCGGAATGTTCTGCGCAGGGACATGGCATTGCCATGCCCCTACAGAGGAATAACATCGGGGCAACGTTTAACCAACGCTGCCTTCTAGCTTGAGACTGAGCAGGCGATCGGCTTCGACTGCAAACTCCATCGGCAACTGGTTAAACACATCTCGACAGAAGCCGCTGATCATCATCGAGATGGCGTCCTCGGTGGAAATGCCGCGCTGGGTGAAGTAAAACAACTGGTCTTCGCCGATTTTAGAGGTGGAGGCTTCGTGCTCGACCTTGGCGGTGTTGTTTTGCACCTGGATGTAGGGGAAGGTATTGGCTCCGGCGGTGTCGCCGATCAGCATGGAGTCGCACTGGGAATAGTTGCGTGCCCCATCCGCTTTCGGTCCGATCTTCACCAAACCCCGGTAGCTGTTTTCCGATCTACCTGCCGAGATGCCCTTGGAGATGATCGTGCTGCGGGTGTTTTTGCCGATGTGTACCATCTTGGTGCCCGTGTCGGCTTGCTGGCGGTTGTTGGTCAGCGCCACCGAGTAGAATTCGCCGACGGAGTTATCGCCCACCAGCACACAACTGGGGTATTTCCAGGTGATGGCAGACCCCGTCTCCACTTGCGTCCAGGAGATTTTGGAATTGACGCCCTGACACAAGCCCCGCTTAGTAACAAAGTTGTAGATGCCACCTTTACCATTCTCGTCGCCTGCAACCAGTTCTGCACTGTGGAGTACTTGATTTCGGCATTGTCCAGTGCCACCAGTTCTACCACAGCGGCGTGCAGCTGGTTGGTGTCAAACATAGGAGCAGTGCAGCCTTCGAGGTAGCTCACAGAACTGCCTTCCTCCGCCACAATCAACGTCCGCTCAAACTGCCCGGAGTCGCCGTTGTTGATGCGGAAGTAGGTGGACAACTCCATCGGGCAACGGGTGTTTTTGGGAATGTAGACAAAGGAGCCATCGCTGAACACGGCTGAGTTGAGGGCGGCAAAATAGTTATCGGCGATCGGCACCACACTACCTAAATAGCGCTCGATCAGATCGGGGTATTTCTGCAACGCCTCTGAGATCGAACAGAAGATCACGCCCTGCTCTGCTAGTTTCTCCTTAAAAGTAGTCGCCACTGAGACGCTATCAAAGATGGCATCCACTGCCACGTTGGAGAGCCGCTTTTGCTCTGACAGGGAAATGCCCAGCTTCTCGAAGGTTTCTAGTAGAGTGGGATCGACTTCCTCTAAGCTTATTG
>JAAUSV010000091.1 GCA_012032525.1 Leptolyngbyaceae cyanobacterium SL_7_1 | reverse complement strand
CGCTTGGTCGAGGATGATGCCGTGGGTTTTGCCAGTGGCGGGGGAGATACGCATGACTCGTCCAATTTGCTGAAAATGCAACGCCCGCGACTGGGTGGGACGCAGCAATAATCCAACTTCGACACTGGGTTCGTCAAAGCCAATGCTGATGACGTTACAAGACGTGAGAACGACCAGATTGCCATCCCGCAGATCGGTGTAGAGCCGTTGGCGATCTTTTAGGGACGTGCTGCCATCCACCACTCCGGCGGCAATCCCAGCACTGCGAAAAGCATCAGCGACGTGGCGGGCGTGCTCCACATCCACGCAAAAGGCGATCGTGCGGCGATCGGGGGCTAAACGAAACCACTCTTCGACGATGCGTTCGACTAATTCGGGGCGATCGCAGGCATTCTTGAGATCGCGTTCATCAAAATCGCCCCCCACGGTGCGCACTTCCGAAAGATCGATCTGCTCATTGGCGGGCATCCCGTAGTACTTCATCGGCGCTAAAAAGCCCATGCGTTGAATTTCCGAGGGCACAGGCGAGGCGACTAAGGTATCCATGTGGTCGCCCAATTGCTCTTTGCCCAAGCGGTAGGGCGTGGCAGTGAGGGCGAGATGGATGGCTTGGGGATGGGTTTTATAGAGCAACGTCTGTCCCACTTGACTGAAGATGGTGGTGTGTCCTTCGTCGTAGAGCACCACATCGGCGTGCCATTGTCGCCACCACGATCGCTTCATCATGGTTTGGATGCTGGCGATTTGGATGGGGGCAGTGGGGTCTTCTCGCCAGCCCGCCTTGATGAAGCCGCAGTGCAAGCCAAATGCCTGCATTTTGTCGTAGGTTTGTCCGACTAAAACATCGAGGTGAACCAGAAACAACAATCGTCGTCCGCGTGACTCGGCATGGGCGCAGATTTGCCCAGCAATCACGGTTTTGCCTGCTCCGGTTCCGGCGATCACTGCCACCCGTTGATGTCCCTCACCCAATTTGGCGTAGAGGTCTTTGATCAAGTTGACTTGATAGGGACGGAGGATGGGGGGGTGAACGGATTTGACGGGCGATGACGATTGCATCAACGAGTTGGATAATACAAGGGTTCTACATTTAAGCATAGCCTTGATTAGCGATTAGCAATTGGCGATTAACGGGGTGTGGATATTGATGGCTGAAATGCCCATCCCACAAGGCATTAAAGGAATGCGCCCACCGCGTAATTAGGGTTTATCATGCCAACCCCACAGTCAGTTTCCAGCTCCGCAACCGTCCCGTATTCAATGGAGCATAATCCACCACCTTTAATTGCCAACGTCCATTCGCAGGGCGATCGAGCAACCGAGTCAATGCTGGAGTAGTCTGCAACGAGTAGGTTTTTTGCAACCGAGTTAGCCGTCCTAGCGTCCGCCCCTGCAACAGCACAGCAATGGTTTGGGGAGAAATCAAACTAATTTCCAAATCGCCCATAAAGCTGTGTTCGATATCGATGGTAATTTGTAGATCGCGCACCCCCCCCGCTGCTGTCAGTTGCATCGCACTGGTTACTCCTTGAGCATTGAAATCGGGAATGTCGATCGCGGTCGTATTCTGCTGCTGAACTTGACGGGCAACGGGTTGGGGTTGGGGCAGGCGCTGTCGAGCCGCTTGCACAGCCCTGAGCGCGTTCACCTTGCCGTAGCCAAACCAGAAGGAATGTCCGTTGCTGTCGTATGTTCCGTATTCCGTACCCAACTGTGGGTCTACGGTGGGATCGACAATCTTATCTGCTGTATCTTGGAGGAGTTGCTTCACCTCCCGCGCGGTCAGATTGGGATTGACCGACAGCACCAATGCCGCCACGCCTGCCACCACCGGACAAGCGCTGGATGTGCCACCGAAGTTGCTGGTGAAGTCGCCCGTGTCATAACCTGCGGCACCGAGGCGATCGCTGGTAAACACTCCCTCCCCCCGTAGCGGCGTCTGAATCTGCGGACCCGTGGGAATGTAGCCCGTCTCAGGCAACCAAATGCTAGGGATGCCATTGTTGCTGGGGGCAGCGACGGAGATGTTGCGTCCCCAATTACTGTATGCCGATTTGCGATTCAAGCTGGTGCAGGCAGACACAGCAATCACATCGGGGTGGACGGCAAAGCCATTCAACCAGTTGGTGGAACCGCTAACCACGTTCTGGCTCCAACCGCGCTCATTCACCGTGCCGCTGACGGGACGGTTAGAATTTCCTGCTGCAAACACGATCACACAGCCCTTGCCTCCCCGTCCTTCGGTGGCAGCGCGGGTGAGCACGGCGCGTTGCCGCAGCGACAGCGGAAAGTAGATGGCACTGGGACCCCAACTACAGGAGGCGACGGCGGCTCCCCGTTGGATCATCCAATTAAATAGGGCTTCGATCGCCGTGTCATCCAAGTATCCCGTGGTGCGAATTGGAATCAGGGTACAACCGGGAGCCACCCCCACGATGCCCACGCCGTTTTCCTCCGCCACCGCCACCCCCGCACAGGCAGTGCCATGATCGTCCTGCGGTCCCGGCATCGGTAACAAATCGTTCTCTTGAAAATCGCGGGGAAAGGCGACCTTGCCATTGCCTTGGAAATCGGGATGGTTCAAATCAAAGCCATCGTCGGCAACCGCAATCGCCACCGATCGCACGCCCCGCGTAATCTCCCACGCCGCCTCAACAAAAATGTGGGAACCCGCTGCCAAGGTGGTGCCCCCGGCATTGTTCAAATACCACTGGCGGGGATACTGCGGATCTTGGGGGCGATAGAGGGGTTGGGTTTGCACGGCAACGTTTGGCTCTGCCACCAATACGTCCGATCGCCGCATCAGGCGATTGGCAAGTTTGATCGGGTTGGCTTCGGCTCGATCGGTGACGCGAAAGACAAAAGCTTGAGGAACGCCTGCCACGGGTTCGATCGCCTGCAACCCCAGTTCGTTGACCACGGCTGCAATGGCAGCCCGATCGACCGTATCGGCAAACTGCACGGTTAGCTGGTCAGTCACATACATCAGCGTATCGGGGCTGGTTTCTAACCGATACACATGGCTAGCAAACTCCACCGCACCAGAGTCCCGTGCCTGCTGCATCACCACCTCAAGCTGGGCTGGAGCCACCTGCAACTCCACCAAATTCACCGAAGGCAACGGTTGCATGGTTTGGGTTGCCATCTGGGCGGTTAATTCCTCTGGCAAATGGTTGGGAAGAAGTCGGACGGTGAAGCGATCGTCGGTCTTTTGCAGTGCCAATTCCTCGCCGCCCCGCTGCAAGATCACCCCTTCGTAAGCCTCTGAAACGCCCACGCCTGGGGTAGGATTAATCGATTCCGTCATGGGTGCACGCTCCAAAAACACTCGATAACTTTTTCGCCAGGTGAAAGTCTGTGGGCTACCCTGGTGTGAAGGGGAACTCGATCGCGATCGATCCGTCGATTGTAGTTCAAACTGTCCCGATCGGCGGGACTGATCCAGGTAATTACCACTCATAGTGGTGCTTTACCACAATGCTCGACTGAAACGTTCGACTGATCACCGTGTCATACAAACGCCAGAAACTACCAAAATTTAAAGAAACTTAAACCCGATCCGGGTCAGTGGTAGTATTCTCTAGTGGCATTGTTATGACGCTCCATTTTACGCAGGTTTAGTTCATGGTATCTTTTAACGCTGTTCCCTCTAACGTGGTTAAACGCCTGATTGCTCTCCCCACTGCCATGCTGCTGTTGGCATCCAGTGCAGCCTACGCTCAATCGGTGATCCCCGATGATGAGATTGATCCAGCCGCCGCTGAGATGGAGGATCTCCGTCCCCTTGCCCAAGATGGCAGCTTGTTGAGCCTGGCAGGTGGGCAACGGCTGATGGCAGAAGCAAACAATGCCGTTGCCTCTGGAGACTACACTGAGGCGTCTCGCAAGCTGCAAGAAGCCCGTCAACTGTTTAACCAACTGTCTAACTTCTATCAAGAGTTAGCCTCCAGCTTTTCGGGTATCGACAACCGGATTGCTGATGCCCAGCGCAGCTTAGCACTGGAAACGGCTCAACTGCGTGACCAGGCAACCTACCAGTTGGCGCTGGTCCATCGTGCCCAAAACCAACCAGAGTTGGCAGTTCCCTTGCTGATTCAAATTGTTCGCAGTCAAAACCCCACCCGCGATCTGGGGCAACAAGCCTATCGCCAATTGTTTGAGTTGGGCTTTGTCGATTCTCCCTATCCCCGCAGTGAGGGGGCAGAACCGACCTCCAGTGCCCCGCGATCGACGCAACCCTTAAATTAGACTAAAAGCATTACACCCTTATTAGTCAGGAGGATGAATGGTCAGTCCAATTCAAGTGGAAACGATGATCAAGGCGGGGATCCCCGATGCCCAGGTGCAGGTGCAAGACCTGACGGGGGGGTGGCGATCACTATCAGGTGGTGGTGGTTTCGTCTGAGTTTGCAGGCAAAACGCTGATTCAGCAGCACCAATTGGTGTATGGGCGGTGCGGCAAGCCATGTCCTCGGAGGCAATCCATGCCCTGTCCCTCAAGACCTACACTCCCGAAGGATGGGCAGGCTCCGCTTAGGGCAATTGCCGCTACTATTAAGATCGTTGACCCATTCAGTGCAGTGAGCAAACCCATGAGTGCAGATGTAAACGAGCGGATCAAGGATCTCGTCAACCAACATAAAATTCTTGTTTTCATGAAGGGAAACAAGCTCATGCCCCAGTGTGGTTTTCCAACAACGTGGTACAAATCCTCAACACGTTGGGGGTTCCCTACGAAACGGTTGATGTGTTGGATAACTACGAGATTCGTCAGGGCATCAAGGAATACTCTAGCTGGCCCACCATTCCCCAGGTGTATATCAATGGCGAATTTGTCGGCGGTTCTGACATCCTGATTGAGCTATATCAAAAAGGCGAGTTGCAACAAATGGTGGAAGTTGCCCTAGCCTCCTAGTTTCACCCCGTAGGTTGGGTTGAGTGCCAACGAAACCCAACCGATCGATGAATGCTGGGTTTCACGCTGTTCAACCCAGCCTACGGAACTAGAATTTGGTGAACCCCTAGCGTCTCAAAAGATGCCGGGGGTTTTTGATGGCGATCGCATCTAACTAGCCGGAACCCAGACTGAGACAGAACCGCCATTGCAACGGAACTCAGCCCACCCCTGATCATTCGTCGTCACAGGTTCACTGATGTGCTCCGTCAGGTCGATATAGGTGCAATTGGCTTGTCCCACCTCCATCCACTTCGTGCCATCGCCGCCATTGCTAAGCACCACCGCCATGCCACCAGGATGCTCCTCGTCGCCCAGGCGTGTCCACCCCAGCGTATTGGCATGGTCAAAGTAGTCGTATTGCTCACCGTAGGCATAGGCTTGACGGGCAAAGAGGAACTTGTCGATCAACCACTTGTGGCAATCCATCCAGACTTCGTGCTCATTGCCATCGTTGCCCGTGTCCTGATAATGAGCGCCATAGTAATCCCCATAGAAAATGCAGGGATAGCCTTCGCGGCGCAACAGGATCAGCGCATAGGCAAGGGGTTTGAACCAGGGTTCCACCACTGATTCTAGGGATTGCAGGGGTTGGGAATCGTGGTTTTCCGTCAGCGTTACCGCCAGGGCGGGTTGGTGTTGCACCAAGGTGTTATCAAAGATTTGGCGCATGTCGTAACTATTGCCGCTTTGACTGGCAACGTGGAAGTTGTAGTGCAGCGGTGCGTCGAATAACTTTACCCGTCCTTGGGTGGCTTCGATGAAACTATGGAGCGCTTCAACTTCGTAGGACCAATACTCGCCAACCGCAAACAATTCCCGCTCAGCGTAGTGGCTGACGTGCGCCATCCAATCGTAGAAGAATTCAGCCGCCACGTGTTTAACCGCATCAAAGCGGAATCCGTCTACGCCTGTGGTGTCTACGTACCATTCGCCCCAATATTTCAACTCGCCTTGAACTTCGGGGTGCTGCATGTCTAGATCGCAACCCATCAAATAGTCGAAGTTGCCCTTTTCCAGATCGGTGTTGCGATCGAATTCTTTGCCCTTCAACAAATAGATGGCGTTCTCATCGGCGTTGTAGGCGTTGTAGTCGATCGCGTCGAAATGCCACCAATGCCATTTCATACTGGAGTACTTGTCGCCCCGACCGGGAAAGGTGAAGTGTGTCCAGGCTTTAATCGTTTGGTACTCGCCAATCACCTGATTGCGGTTGTCTGGGTTGAAAGGGGTGGCTTCTACTTCTTCTTCCTCGTCGCCGCCCAATTTGTGATTCAATACCACATCGGCATAGATGCGAATGCCCGCTGCTTGAGCCGTTTTGATTGCCCGGAGGTATTCTTCCTTAGTGCCATACTTGGTGCGCACCGAGCCTTTTTGATCAAACTCGCCCAAATCAAACAAGTCATAGACGCCGTAGCCCACATCCATGCCGCCTCCAGTGCCTTTGTAGGCAGGGGGCAACCACAGTGATGTAATCCCGACCTTTGCCAGTTCTTCGGCGGAGTCCGACAGTTGATTCCACAGTGACCCATCATCCGGGCAGTACCAATGGAAATACTGCATCATTACGCCATTCATGTCCGCCATATTCATCCCTCTGCAAAAATACGTGGTTATCTTTTACTAGGGAAACTATAGTGGGCAATCCCTGCGGTCTTTCTCTGCCGTTAGATATAAATATTTCTTTACACCAGCCTACTTCTCTCTGCTCATAAACTCATCCCTTTCCACTCCTATGGGACAATACTCTTTTGAGGAAACCTCAATGACTGCCGCCTACATTCAGGATGAAGCCGAGTTTGACTCGCTGCTGGAAACCGAGTCCCTGCTGGTAATCGATTGCACTGCCTCTTGGTGTGGACCTTGCAAGTTGATTGCCCCTTTAATCGATCAACTGGCGGATGAATACACCGATCGCGCCAAAGTATTGAAGTTGGATCTTGATGCCAATAAAACGATCGCCAAGCGATTTGGCATTCGCAGTATTCCGGCTGTGATGTTCTTTCAAAAGGGGAGTTGGCGGAAACCATTGTTGGCGCAAAACCCTACGAAGAGTTTAGTGATACCCTCGTCAAATATTTGGCTTAACTACCTAGCACTCAACCCTCTGCATGGGGAAGAATCTGTGCGTTTCGACTCCGCTAAACGCACAGATAACTTTACCTACCTTCAGCGCCTCCTAAAATAAGAAAGTTCTCTTCACCTGTCCACTTCCATGACGCACTCTACCGACATCGCCACCCTTGCCCGTTGGATGGCAGCCGATTTTAGCAATCAAGCCCAAGCCTTTGAAAATCCTCCCTTTTTTGCCCACATTCGGGTATGTATGCGTCCCTTGTCTGTGGAATTGCTGGACGGCATGGGATTTTATGTGGAGCAAGCGTATGACTACGCCCTCAACCAACCCTATCGAGTGCGGGTGTTGAAGTTGATTACCCAGGGCGATCGCATCGAAATCGAAAATTACACCATCAAAGACGAAAAGCCCTTTCACGGAGCCTCCCGCGATCTACCCCGCCTGCAAGCGCTCAAAGCCGACCAACTGGAAAAACTCCCCGGTTGTAATATGCAGGTGGAATGGACGGGCACAGGGTTCAAAGGACACGTAGAACCCGGAAAAGCCTGCATTGTCATCCGTAAGGGACAAACCACCTATCTAGATAGTGAGTTTGAAATCAACGATCAGATTTTCATTAGCCACGATCGCGGACGTGACCCAGAGACCGATGAACACGTCTGGGGGTCAGTTGCAGGTCCGTTTGAGTTTGTCCGTTGGGCAAGCTTTGCCGATGAGGTCAAGGTTTAGTGACGCCGTGGATCATTGCCCATCGAGGAGTCACGCAGGTTGAACGAGAGAATACGATCGCTGCCTTCACTGCCGCCCTGGCACTGAGAGTCGATGGCGTGGAGTTAGACGTTCGCCGGACGCGGGATGGAGTGTTGGTGGTGCATCACGATCCTACTGTCCATGGTCAAGTCATTGCCGAATTGAGCAGGATGGAGTTGCAGGCGATCGCCCCTCACATTCCCACCTTAGAAGCGGTGTTGGATGTGTGTGGCGATCGGCTGTGGGTGGATGTGGAACTCAAGGAGGCGGGTTACGAAACGGAGGTTGTGCAACAGTTGCAGTCGCGATCGACAGCAAACCTAGTCATCACCTCATTCCACTCCCCAGTTGTCCAAACCGTCAAACAACTCCTCCCCTCCCTATCGGTGGGATGGCTGATCGCCCCTGCGGAGCAAGGTGAAGTTGTCAACGTTCAGACCGTCCTCGCTCAAGTGCGGGAATTAAACGCGGATTTCCTTGCACCCCACGTCTCGTTGCTCACGCCGGATTGGTTGTGTCATGCCCATCAGCACTTTCTCCCGCTATGGGTGTGGACAGTGAATGATCGACCAACAATGCAGCGCTTGATGGGGGAACGGGCGATCGCCGCTTTGATTACGGATTATTCCAATTGGGCGCTTCAGTTGCGTGAGTTAGCGATTAGCTATAGCGATCCTTAAATTAACGCTGAACACAAAGATTCCCGGCTTCTCGGAGAAGCCGGGAATCTGGGGCGACAGAATTTCCATCACTCAAAGTAGGATGGCTATCGCTGCGATTAGCTAATTGCTAGTCGTCAATCCCCCTACTCCACTGACTCCACCGCAAAGTTGGCAAAATCGACGTACACATCCTCTGGCGTTGCCCAAGATGGATCGCCCCCGCCAAAGAAAGTAGAAAAGAACAATCCATTCAGCTTCAACCGATCGACGGTGCGAAACAACAGCCCATCTTCTTCCAACACCAATTCATCATCAAACCAAACCTTAATGGAACCATCCGAGGCAGAGGGACGGTTCAATACCACTTCCTGTTCCAGATGGTGCCAAGTGCCGGGGGTAAATTGCCAGGCTCCCCGTCCGATCGAGGTGCCGTGGCGATCGCTATCAGGCAAATAGGCATAGACCTCGCCATCGCCATCGCGTCGCCACATGAACCGGGTGGAAAAGCCATCGCTGCCATCGGGAATATTGCCGCCGCTGTTGCCGTTGCCGCCGTATAGTCCAGGCAATTTACCACCTTTGACAAAATCAAAGTCATCGGAAAAGCGTAGGTCATAGCTGAGGTGCAGGGCAGTTTGTGGCTCGATTCCCAACTCCGCATAAAATTGGGCACCGCCAAGGGCAACGTTGCTTTCGCGTGATACCGAAGGGCTGGCAGAACCCGCGGGGTAGCGCACCCGCATAACTCTGCCATAATCAGCGTCTTGTCGAATTGCAATATTTTCTTCGCCCCAAGCCCCCTCTTCCTTGAGTTGCCAGTCATCTTCCCAGTCAGTAGTGAACTCGCCTTGCCATAAAACATCGTCGGAGGACGGAGGGTTGGCGGCGATCGCACGGGTGGAGGAGGTGGGCGTAGGAGAAATCCGAATGGCAGTCGAAGCCGGAGACGCAGCGGACTCGATCGCCCCGCTCTGATTGTTGGTGCAGCTACTCACCAGCGTGGGTGTGCCGACCGTGAGGATTGTTAGACAAACGATCGCCCAAAACCTGAGAAACCGAGGAAACCTGAAGTGCTGAAAGTAGCGCATAGTGAGGAGATTCTAGAAAAGGATACGGGGTGAAATGGGTCAGAGTTATTCCAGGACAACTCTTAAGACCCTGAATCAAAGCAATTGGTTTTCAAGTTTTGATGAGGAAAAGGTGAGAATCGTAATAGGATTTAACCGTTACGCAACAGAAGATAAACAACGGCATGAAAACAGCAGATGACAAGACGATCGTTCGAGACTATTTCAACGCCACAGGGTTCGATCGCTGGCGGCGGATCTACGGCGATGGCGAGGTCAACAAAGTTCAGTTAGACATTCGGCAGGGGCACCAACAGACGATCGATACGGTATTGGGTTGGCTAACGGCAGATGGCAATCTGGCGGAGATCACGGTGGGCGATGTTGGGTGTGGGGTCGGTAGTCTCAGCATTCCCCTAGCCCAAGCGGGAGCTAGGGTCTGTGGCAGCGATCTATCGCAGAAAATGGTAGAAGAGGCGCGGTCACGGGCGATCGCCACGTTGGGGCAAGAGGATAATCCCACGTTTACCGTTGCCGATTTGGAGGGATTGAGCGATCGCCACCACACGATCGTTTGCCTGGATGTGTTGATTCACTACCCCCAAGACACGGCAGCCGAAATGATTGCCCACCTCAGTTCCCTGGCAGATCAGCGGCTAATCCTTAGTTTTGCACCCAAAACGTTGGCATACACGGTTCTCAAGAAAATTGGCGATTTCTTTCCCGGTCCCAGCAAAGCCACCCGTGCCTATCTACACCGAGAGAGCGATGTAATCCGCATTCTGGAGGCAAATGGTTGGCAGATTCAGCGCAACGCTATGCTCAAAACCCGCTTCTATTTTTCGCGATTATTAGAGGCGGTACGGCGATCGCCCGCAGCGTAAACATTTTTAACAGAATTCCTCATCAAATCGGACTACTGCAACAATCGAAATGGTTTGTTTTTTGTAAGCACCGATACTCTGGCAACAAAATTTAGCGTTGGGATATTTAGCATGAGCAGTAATCTGGCAACCAAGTTGCGCGAAGGCACCAAAAAAGCCCACACAATGGCGGAAAACGTTGGCTTCGTCAAATGTTTTCTCAAAGGCGTCGTCGAAAAAACCTCATACCGTAAGCTCGTCGGCAATTTCTATTTCATCTACAGCGCGATGGAAGAGGAATTGCAGCGGCATCGCCAGCATCCGGTGATTTCCAAAATTTATCTCCCTGAACTCGATCGCAAAGCCAGCCTAGAGCAAGATTTACACTACTACTACGGCGGCAATTGGCGCGAACAGGTGTCCCTCTCTTCTGCAGGCGAGGCATACGTGCAACGCATTCGGGAGATTTCAGAGACAGCCCCAGAATTATTGGTGGCACACTCCTACACCCGCTATCTGGGCGATCTCTCCGGTGGGCAGATCCTGAAGAACATTGCTCAGCGCGGCATGAACCTATCGGAAGGCGAAGGCACCGCTTTCTACGAGTTTGCTGACATCCCCGACGAGAAGCAGTTCAAAGCCAACTACCGTCAAGCCTTGGATGAAATGCCGATCGACGAAGCGACTGCCGATCGCATCGTGGATGAAGCCAATGCCGCTTTTGGTATGAACATGAAAATGTTCCAGGAACTAGAAGGCAACTTGATCAAGGCGATCGGGCAAATGCTGTTCAACACGCTAACTCGTCGTCGTACCCGTGGCGCTACCGAACTAACCACCGCTGAAGCCACCGCCGAATAGATTACTCCCAGCCATCTACCTCCTACTTGGGGTTAGAGTCCGAAATTTGAATGGTGAGATCAGGGCTACGGCTCGACTCAGTATTTAAATTCCAGGATCTAACCCCAAGTTTGCGATCGCCGCTAATCGCCAACAGCCAACCGCTAATAGCGAACCGCCATACCATGATACGATTGTCTCTTGGCAGATAATTCCTGCCCATCGATCCTAGCGGCACTGGGAGTATTCATACCTCCCCATCCCCTACTCGATCGCTCCCTGCACTGATGCAATACTCCCTACTCCAACGGCTGGATGATGCAGTTTGATAAGATTTTGATTGCCAATCGAGGCGAGATCGCCCTGCGCATCCTCCGCACCTGTGAGGAAATGGGAATTGCAACTGTGGCAGTGCATTCTACGATCGATCGCAACGCCCTTCACGTCCAGCTTGCCGACGAAGCCGTGTGCATCGGCGAGTCGCCCAGTAGCAAGAGCTACCTAAACATTCCCAATATCATCGCGGCGGCTCTGACCCGCAACGCCACAGCGATTCATCCCGGCTACGGGTTCCTAGCAGAAAACGCTCGATTCGCAGAAATTTGCACCGATCACCAGATCGCCTTTATTGGACCTTCTCCCGAAGCCATGCGATCGATGGGGGACAAATCCACTGCCAAAGAAACCATGCAGCGGATCGGAGTGCCCACCGTCCCCGGTAGTGATGGCTTGTTGACCGATGAACGCGAGGCAATGGCGATCGCCCACAAAATTGGCTACCCCGTGATGATCAAAGCCACCGCAGGCGGTGGTGGGCGGGGAATGCGCCTAGTCCGCGCCAAGGAAGAATTGGTGAAATCCTTTCTCGCTGCTCAAGGAGAAGCAGACGCTGCCTTTGGTAATCCGGGGGTGTATCTAGAAAAGTTTATCGAACGCCCCCGCCACATTGAATTTCAAATCTTGGCAGACAGTTTTGGCAATGTCATCCATTTAGGCGAACGGGATTGCTCGATTCAACGTCGCCATCAAAAGCTATTAGAAGAGGCTCCCAGCCCCGTGCTCGATCCCGACCTGCGGGAGAAAATGGGGAATGCGGCGGTGCGGGTGGCGCACTCCATCAACTACGTGGGGGCGGGAACGGTGGAATTTTTGCTCGATCGCTCCGGGCAGTTCTACTTCATGGAAATGAACACGCGGATTCAAGTCGAGCATCCTGTAACCGAAATGATTACAGGCTTGGATCTGATTGCCGAACAAATTCGGATTGCGCAAGGGGAACCACTGCGCCTCACCCAAGATCAAGTTCGCCTGTGGGGACACGCGATCGAATGCCGCATCAACGCTGAAGATCCCGATCAAAACTTCCGCCCCCACCCCGGACGGATCAACGGCTACCTACCCCCCGGTGGACCCGGTGTGCGGATGGATTCCCACGTCTACACTGACTACGAAATCCCCCCCTACTACGATTCCCTCATCGGCAAGTTAATCGTTTGGGCACCCGATCGCCCCGCCGCCATCACCCGGATGAAACGCGCTCTGCGGGAATGCGCCATTACTGGACTCCCTACTACTCTGGGCTTCCATCAGCGCGTCCTAGAGACGAAGGAATTTATTGAGGGCAATGTTTATACAAATTTTGTCGAGCAGATGATGCGATCGGGGCAGTGAGGCAATTAGCAATTAGCGGTTAGCCAGTAACCACCCACCCCATTGCCATCTTCATCCTTCCTCCCTCATCCTTCCTAGTACCGCATCATCGTCAGTAGCCCCTGCTGTCCCAGAAGAATCTCTCGTAGGAAGCTACAGATCCCAACCCAGATAATCGGAGTAATGTCTACGCCACCGAGGGGGGGAATCAATTTGCGAGTGGGGATCAAAAAGGGTTCGGTGGGGAAAAACACCAGATTGAATGGAAACGTCTGCATCTCTGCTTGGGGATACCACGTCAGCACAATGCGGACGATAAACAACAAAATCAAAATGCCGAGCAATGGGGCTAAAACCCAAGAGCGATCGCAACAGAATCCATAACTACCCCACAACATTTACGGTTTGTAACGCTAACCTCTCATATTCTAACCCGTGGGCGATCGGCTTTAATTCACCTTAAATGGTTGCTCGATCGCTCATTGCTAACTGCTAACCGCTCATTGCTTTTTACCAATCCCCCAAATACTTCTCAAAAAACTACATAGACCGATAAGATGATGAATGAAGAAGTTGCCAAACCAAAGGTTGCAAATCCATGACACCGTCTTTAGCAAATTTCCTATTTAGTCTGTTGGCTGGGGCACTTGTTGTAGTTGTCCCAGTTGTAGTCGGATTAGTATTTATTAGTCAGGCGGATAAGATTAAGCGCTATTAAATCTTAATCAACTATCAATCCTGTCTAGAGTGGTGGGGGCATGAAATTTCCATGTCCCCCTGTTATGTTGTTTGCGGTATGAAGTAGTTTTTCAGCTATATTGGACTTTCAATTAAGGGTTACGTTGCTGCATAGCAGCGCTTTGTTCGTTAGCATTAGGACATTACTTACGGAGAGAAGGCAATGATCAATGTCGGATTGGGTTGGAGTAGTGCCATCACTCCGACGCTGGCGATGGTAAATGTTGGTTTAAACATCACCAGCATTGTCGGCATTGCTCTAGCAGTTTCTGGGGCGGGTTTGTACGCCCTACGAACCGTGCGTCCTGGGTTAGCTCGCGATCACGATATTTTCTTTGCTGCCATTGCCCTACTGTGCGGCGGCATTATGTTTTTTCAAGGGTGGCGACAAGACCCCATTCTCCAATTTGGTCAGTTTATGCTGACGGGGACTGCGATTTGGTTTGCCTACGAGGCAATTCGTCTGCGCAGCATCGCCACGGAGCAAGCCAAGCGATCGACCCGATCGTGGACAATGAGCGTCCGGTGAGCCGGGTCTACCGAGCGGAGTTAGACGATCTGACTCCCCTAGAAGACGATCGCCCGATCGCTCGCCGCATTCGGGGAGCACGGGATTATCGTGCTCCCCAAGAGGACGACTATGGTGATGAAGTGCGTCGCCGTCCTGCTAGCGGTCGTCGGACGGAGCAGCTGCCGCCAAGCGATCGACCCCGCCGCCGCCCTCAGAGACTCGTTCTGACGTGCGCCCCTCTGACACCTACAGCGATTATTCTGAAACTCGAAACGTGTGGGATGACGACTACGACAGTGCTCCCCCTCGCAATTACGAGAACAGCGCCACCCGCGAGGATGTCCGTCCTCCCTGCGCTCGGCGCAGTTCAGAGTCTGCCAATCGGATCAAGCGTCCCCGTCCCTCCTCCTCTTCTCGCCGTCGCCCCTCTTCTGCTGACT
>JAAUSV010000090.1 GCA_012032525.1 Leptolyngbyaceae cyanobacterium SL_7_1 | reverse complement strand
TTACTCGGCGATCGCATCGGATGGAGGTGATGGGGGAGAGGTTTGTTGTTTGAGAAAGTTGGTGATTCGGCGAAAGGCGACAATCAGAATCCCCACGACCAACCCGCCTGATAGCAGGGGCAGCGTGAGTGCCAACAGTGCCAACCCGATCGCTACAAACAGTTCGATCGTGGCAAGCACAGGATTGGTCAACCCCGCCGTCAGGAAGGTGGAAATGATCCGCGTCAGGGTGGTCATGCCCTTGGTCAGCCCCGCCGCGCCCCCGCCTGCCACCACCGCCAGCGTCCAGCGAATCACCGGATCAAACCCCGCTGTTGTCGATGCGGTAATCAATGTCCCCGCCACCACCGCCGCAGGCACCGCCACCACTTCTAAGGCAGCATCCAACCAGGGAATATAGTAGGCAACGATTTCGACGAGACTGCGATCGCAAAAATTACCAGCGACTGATTGCTCTCCACCCAATCAAAATCCGTCGGCAAATCCACATGCCCCACCACCGCTGCCACACTCAACGCCAACAGGGGAATGAACACCCGAAACCCGGAGGCAGCACTCAGGCTCAACCCCAGCAGTAGATCTAGAAATGTATCCCAGTTCATCCAGTCCAATGGAACCCCTTGCGCGATCGCCACAATCCTGATTTTTCCAGTGTAGGGCAGGAGTTGGGAATTGGTTGTTGGCTTGGAGACAAGTGCTTTTACTCTATCTAGCTGACAGGGTTAATGTGCAAACACAGGTGGCTACCTAACGCCGTAGAGCTTTCAATCCGAGGTCTGGAAACAACTGGCTGGCAACAGCAAACTGCACCCAAGCAGTGGCTAGCGTTTCCAGGGAACGGGCAACGATTAATTCTCCAGCGTCTACTGCGTCATAGCCACATTCCTGAATTAAACCCGCAACAATCTTTTTAGCATCCGGATTGTTGCCGCAGTAAAAGATACTGGGGCGATCGCTGCCAAATTGCCTGGATTCTGATGCCAGCACCTCTGCAAACGTGATGTTGAATGCTTCGACAACGTGGGCATGGGGTGCCAGTTGCTGAACCCTCTCAGCGACAGAAATCTTTAACTCTGTCGGTAGCCCAATCGTTTGCCCGGTAAAGTCGGGGCGCAATCCACTCATACAAGTGAGGATTACTTTGCCGTCTAAAGCACCAAGCGTCGGCATCACCGCTTCTAGCATCGGAAATCCGACAGCTAGTAAAATTACCTCACTTTGAGCAACTGCTTCTGCGGGTGTCCCAACGGTTGCCCTCTCTCCAGCAAGTGTGGCAAGTTGGCAAAGGTTATCATCGTCTCTTGAGTATGAAAAGATCACCTCATGCCCAGCTCTAGCCCATAGGGTGCCCAAACTGCCACCCATATTTCCTGAACCAACAATCCCAACTTTCATCTAACCTTCCATGTATGTTAACTGGGGAGCATCGTTGCCATGCTCTTTTCGAGTGCTTTTGGATCGTCACGTAGCTGTGCCATCATGGCTTTGGCTTGCTCTCCAGGGTAAACATCTTCTATCTCGTTAATAACGGCTTGCAACGCTTCCTGGGCAACGGCTTCGGGCGAAACTTTAGGGGGTGGAAAGTGCTTGCTGCCTTCCGTATCTACCGTCCCAGGCATCACACCGATAACCAGCGTCCGTTGAGTCGCTAACTCAGCCCGAACACCCTGCGTCATTAATAGGGCGGCAGCTTTAGAGGCACCGTAGGAAGCATTGATAGGAAAATTCACTTTCCCCAGAATACTAAGCATGTTAACGATCGCTCCTCCACCATTTGCGTTTAAGACAGGAGCAAAGGCACGGCACATCGCCAGTGTGCCAAAGTAGTTGACTTCCATTTCTGCCCTCGCGCTGGAGAGGTCATTCGCAGCAATAAAGCCTTTGAGAAGTCCAATACCCGCGTTGTTAATCAGCAGATTAACATCCTTGCACTCATTGGCAGCCGCAGCCACAGACTGCTCATCGGTAATATCCAGCGAAACTGGAATGATTTGCTGCGGGTCAACTGCCACCAAGTTCACCAAACTTTTGGGGTTCCTAGCACCTGCATAAATCCGCGAGGCTCCTGCGGCTCGCAATGCCTCAACATAATACTTACCAATGCCGCCATTTGCGCCTGTGACGAGGGCAATTGCACCTTCAATCTGCATTTAAGTTTCCTTTGCGAGTACATATCTAAAGAAAGTAGGATAGGCTCTAACTTACTTTTTGGAAAGTACTTACTTTTTTGTAAGCCCATAAGTTGCCAGCGAAGCAATAGCGGGTGCCAACAGATCATCCCGACGGCACTGCGCCAATCAGCCTCTAATGTACCAACGTGTGAATTGCTGTGAACCTTGATTGCCATCCGCTGGTTTGCGCGACAAAGCGCGTGACAATGAAAAGCCAAAGGAATTGCTTGAGGAGACACCAATGGAAGACTTTCATGATTGTTTGAAACACCAGTATGCTCATGTGGCGATCGGGGAATTTAAACCCGGAAAACTGGGGGAAGTGCAACGATTATATGAACAAGCCGTTGCCACTTATGGGCAGGGGTTTAAGGGAGCTTACCTGCTGCGGGAAGCGGGGAGCGATCGGGGCATCTCGGTAATATTTTGGGAAAGTATTGAAGATATGGATGCCAATCAATCGGATGGTCACGAAGCGATTCTCAAAAAGATGGCTCCGCTGTTTGCTCAAAATCCCACAACCGCCATGTATGAGGTGGTATCGGAGTTGGAGCCTCAGTTGCAAGTGCTGAAAAGTAGTAGTAATTAGGGTGAACTAACAGTTACAGCAATTCTATTTGCATCGTGAAATTCTGCTGGTCAAGTTCCCCGGCTTTTCCTAAAAAGCCGGGGAACTTTGATTTATGCTTGACTTGGGATTGTCACAATGGGGAATTGCTGCAATTTCTCTTGAATCAAATGTAAATGTTGCCGCGCAGTTTGCACCTCGAATACAGGCTCTCCAGCGATCGCCCGTCGCCAAATCAAAACCGATAATCCGTCGATTCGAGCGGGGGCGGCGCAGTTGAGCGGCAGGGGAAGGCGGTGGGGTGGCTTGGGGTGGCGATCGCTGCTAATTGGGCACTGGTCGAGTCGGGTAGGACGATCGTCCCCAGCCAGTCAAACTGTCTCAGCCAGATTTGCTGATTAGGTGGTACGGATCGGGGGAAAGAATCAGAACTCGCCCACGCCATCCGAAAGTTGTTTTCACATAACCGCAGGACGGCGCAGGGTTGGTCATTTAGCTGGGTATCGATGGATTGGAAGGGGGCAATCCGGTCGATCGCCTCCCCAAACCAAACCTTGGCGACCTGCAAGCCATCAACCCCAGCAAAATCCCATAGTTGGTGCATTATGCTTTCACCCGGCTCTTGGTGGGGTCGTAGGCGGCAAGGGTGCCAACGGTGGCTCGAACTCGCCGTTTCATCCCGTCCATCAAACCGACTTCTACCTCCGTTCCCAGTTGGGCAAATTCTGGAGCAACCTGTGCCATTGCAATGCTGCGATTGAGGATGGGGGAGAAGGTGGCGCTGGTGACTTTACCGATACGCCAGCGATCGCCCACTGGATACACCGCTTGACCGTGACTGGCAACCTCGTTCCCCTCCAGAACCAACCCCACGGCGACAAAGGGCGGACGCAATTTAATCTGTTCCAGCGCCGCTTTACCAATAAAATCGGGCTTTTTCAACGCCACCGCCCAGCTGATGCCCGCTTGGTAGGGAGAGGTGAGATCATCAAATTCCCGTCCGGCGGCGAGCAGTCCGGCTTCGATGCGTGCTCGATCGAGCGCCAACATCCCCAACGGCGATAGCTCAAAGGGTTTTCCTGCCTGCATCAGCAGACGCCATAATTCCGCGCCTCGATCGGGATGGACAAATAGCTCATATCCCAGTTCGCCAGTGTAGCCCGTGCGCGATATTAAAACGGGGACATCTTGAATCTTGCCAACGGCAAAGCGGAAGTAACCAAGGTCGTCGATCGTTCCCTGGTCAAGATCGGCGATCGACCTTAAAATCCCCCGCGACAACGGACCCTGCAACGCTAAGTTGTGCCACTCATGGCTGGAGGGTCGGAGGGTGACGGAGAGCGATCGCTGACGGGCAACTTTTTGTAACCACGACAGATTACTGTCGCAGTTCCCTACATAGCGATAGTGCTGCTCTCCCAGACAAAAGACAATGCCATCATCCACCATGCCGCCGTGGGGGTTGAGCAGACAACCGTAGACCGATTGCCCGATCGCCAGTTTTGCCACGTCACGGGAAAACGTCCATTGCAGCAAACTCAGGGCATCTACCCCAGTGATCTCGAATTTACGCAGGGCAGACAGATCCATCAGCGCCACCCGTTCCCGCAATGCCCAGTATTCCGCCTGGATACCGTGATGGGTGAAGCGGTTGGCAACCCAGAAGCCGTTGTATTCAGTCAAGTCATCCGTCAGGGTTTGGATTGCCGTGGTGAAGGCACTGGCTTGGGTAAGCCGCACAGGGGAATCAGGGGTAGCCCGTCGCCCGATCGCCCGTTCAAACGATTCCTCGGCGCTGTAGATCCGCACCTGGATTGGGGTGGGTCGCCAGCCATTGGCATTGTCGATGTCGTCGGGGCAGGCGGAACTGGCACAGAGCAGATCGCGGTTAGCGCGGAGCAACACGTAGTCTCCCGGACGCGACCAGGATTCGGCGGCGGCGATCGCCCCACTACAATCTACCTCGGTATTAAAGAAAAAATTAATCGCTGCCCAGCCCGATCGTGGTGCAATGCCGTAGGGTTCTAGGACGCGGTTGAAATTCTCACTGCAACTGGGGTGTCCGGGATATCCGGCGTCTTCGTAATACTTGGCGGTACATGCCAGCAAGAAACTATCGTGGCGTCCACAGGTATCTTGAATCACCTCAAACAATGGTTGCAACCGTTGCGAGAAATACTTGCCCAACAACCCCGCTTGGGGTATTGCTAATCCATTCAACGTCCGGGTGGCAGTTCCATCTAGTTCCTCGGCGTGGTCTGTACCAGAGAATGCCAAGAAATCGGAACACTGCGACCCAGCCACGTCGAGAATTTGAATGTATTCGCCTGCTTGCACGGTATAGGCGATCGCCGTTCCGGGCGCAATCCAATATTCTGCCACCACTTGACCCAGCGGAGCAGGGAGATCAGCCACCTTTGGTAGTGTTTCTAATCGCATGGGTGTTTATAGAACCGTGACGGTATCCCCTCGACGAATTGTGCCTCCCTGAACCACGTTGGCATAGATGCCGATGTTGCCTGCATTATGTTGCACGGCGGCTTTGAGGATGTTCAGATCCTGGGGCAATTCCCCTTGGGGCATGGTGGTCATGACGCAGCGTCCACAAGGCTTGGTGACGTTGATTCGCACTTCCTCGCCGATCGCCAGGGTTTTGCCCACCCACTCATTCTCCACAAATCCAGTGGCTCCATCGGCAGGTTGCACCACCAAATTGGGACGAAAGCGCCGCGTCTCAAATCGGGAAGCGGGGGCGATCGCCTGTAACTGGTTCATTGTAGCCGTCGTCAACAGATGAATCGTTGCCGCATCAAAGAAGCTGTTGGGTTTGATGGCAGCATCCGTAATTTGGTCTTGATCGGGCAACCCATCAATGTCGGGGGTATACATTTCGATGCTGGGTTCAGCAGGGGCAACAGTTTCTAAGGTGACGGGTTGCCCAAAGGCTTGGGAGAGGATCTGATCGACTTCCGCCGCTGTGCTGAGGACAACATGTGCCATCGGGCAGAGTGATTTTAATTTGGGAGTCGTCTTGAAGGGCGGCGCGGCAATCAAATAGTTTGCCCCATTTTTGGGAGATTTGGCGCTGATGGTTTTGCCGTTGCGATCGAGCAGGGCATAGGCGCGATCGCCCACTAGTCCGTCTTCGGTGATGGCGGTGGCGTTGAGTTCTTCGCCCATCATAGATTTGATCGGGTAGCGCCAGAGGGAGACGATGGAGCCAACGGTTGTCATAGGTTCTCCTTTGATAGGTTGGATCGGTGAAAACCAACAATAATCCAATATTTATTGCTGGATTTAAGTTCTTCCTTGATCCAGCACCATTCATTTCTTCCTTCGATAACTGACTCTGACACTATACTGAACTACCGAATCATTTGGAACTTCCAAGCTTCATCTAAACATGTTTTGGTGAATAATTCATATGCACTATGTTCACCTCATTTCATTTATCCAGAGAAGATAAGCAATGCCTACTACAGCACAAGCGCTGAAATGCTTCCAGCTTTGTTGCAACCTTACTAGCCAGTACTGTTCTATCGACTTGATCACGTTAGACAATCGTACCGGGAACGTGATTATTCTAGCTAGAGAAGCAATTAACATTGAAATTGAGTCTAGTGGAGAGTGGAGGTTTGTATGAGCATAAAACCAGACTTTGCTACGATGGACACGATCGAACTCAGAGCCTACGTTCTGGAACATCGGAATAACGAGGAAGCGCTACATGCTTACCTTGACAGACTTCATATCGAAAATCCGAATTCACAGATATATCAGCCGGAAGACGACGTAGCTGAAGCAGTTGCCGATCATCTCAGCAAAAGAGGCGAAGAGATTTAAACAGAAAATTCATCATCCCACTTCATGCTTTCGCCTTCATCCTGCCGTTCCCTAAACTCCCCCGCTCACCAACGTCTTCAGTGGCGTCCCCTCCTCTGCCTCTGCCTGTGCCAAAAGCTGTTCCGCTAGTTGGCGTTTGCCTGCGGCGTCGAGCTTTTTCACCTCGTTGTGCAGTACGCGATCGTTGACTTGTTGATTCCAGTAGTCCAATGACTCAAAGCCGAGTAGGGCTAACTTGCCAACAAATTGGCGTAGGACTTCGTTGGTGGGACCCATCACCCAACCCGCTTTGCCATCGCGCAGATAGCGCTCGATCTCCATATCTTTTTTGAAGCCAGAGCCACCACAGGCGTGTAGCATTTTGTCGCAGACGTGGGGCGACGTTTTTTGGCGGCGGCAAATTTGATTTGCCAGTACCAGGGCAGGTGGACGGAGGCGGGGCAGAGCGGTGAGATCGCGGTGAATCGACCAGTTACAATCCTGGGTGAGGTCGTCCATCAGCTTGCCCATCGAGAAGGTAAACATACGGCAGGCGTTGGTGTCGATGATAGCTTCGCCAAAGTAGTCCTGAATGGTGGGGTAGTCAGCGACGCGCATTCCGACATCGACGTGTTTTTTGCGGGTAACGTGGCGTTTGGCAATGTCGATCGCCCCCATGGCAATCCCATTCCAGCAGGCGGAGGAGCAAAGCAAGAAGAAGGGATCAACAATTTCGTCGTTAGAGGCAGTGCCATCGCCTTTGGGTCCGACCATGCGATCGAGCGGCACCGTCACCCCATCCACCAGCAGCCGTTCCCGATTGATTGCCCCGCAGTCCCAGCGCATCCCATTGCTGGGGTTCCGCCTGCACCTCATCGCCGTAGATCAAGAAACAAGACAGATCAGAATAGTTGCCGTCAAACTCTGGGCTGGTGGTTTGCACAATGTACCAATCGGCAAAGCCCGCCGAAGTCGTCCAGGAGGCTTTCTTGGAAACCTGCCAACCATCCGCTGATCGTTCGGCTTTAGAGGAGATCGGATACCAGAAGTGCGATCCGGTTTCTGGGTCAGAGTAGGACAGTGTCCCGATCGACACATCTTGATCGAGCCGTTTTAATAACTGTTGTAATTCCGGACTCTCATGGGCACGGAAGAGAGCGGCAGCGGTTGCCCCCAAATGCATGGTGTAGCACATGGCGGTGCTGGGGCAGCCATAGCGGGCGATCGTCTCCACCACCATTGCGGCACAGACATGGTTTTCTCCCAGCCCGCCCCACTCTTTGGGAACAAACAATCCCAGGAGTCCCAGGGATGCCAAGGCTTCAAAGTTGCGTCGAGGATAGATCAGGCGCGATCGGATTCGATCGCATTGGGGCGCAGGACTGATGCACACAATTCAATCAAATCGGCTTGTAATTGCTGCTGAGCGGGCGTCAACACCCATTGAGGATCGAAATCATAGCCCAATCCCCAATATTCGGCACCGCTCCAAGATTTCGTGGCAGTCATAAAGATGATGAGTAGCGATAAATCGAACCATAAACCGCCTAAATATTTCAGATGGTGACTTTGAATACATTTGTTATGACAAGTCAACTTTAAGATTTGCTCCATGATTTGCAGCGTTCCAACCACCTCTGGTCCCACCGGGCTTTGAGCGTCAGCGATCGCGCCTTTGATTTATCAATTACCTCAATAAGCTTATGTCTCCTGAAGCACAAGAATTTCTAGGAACATTCGTGTCGGAGTCCTTTTACTATTGGGCTTCGGTATTTATGCTGCTGATCCACGCCGGGTTCCTTGCCTACGAGGGCGGTGCTTCCCGCACCAAAAACGTCTTAGCGACAATGGTTAAAAACCTGTTGACGCTGGCAAGTGTGGGACTAACGTTCTTTCTATTTGGTTGGTGGGTCTACAACGCCTTTCCGTTTTTCCCCATTACGGGTGGGATTTTGGGACCGTGGACAAATCCAGAGCAGAGCGAGACGATCGCCACTGCAATGATTTATGTCGATGGTGCCTATCCCTGGTCGCCTGCCCTGGCTCCCAACACGGCTGACCATATCACTGGTGTCTTCTTCTTTGCCTTCGCCCTGTTTGCCATGACCACCGCCTCGATTCTCTCTGGGGCGTTGATTGAGCGGGTGAAGATCGGAGCCTATCTGGTGTTGTCGATTATCCTTGGTTCCTTTACCTGGGTGGTAGCCGCCGCGTGGGGTTGGAATGCCTTTGGCTGGTTTTTTACCAGACTGGGCTATCACGACTTTGGCTGTTCAGCGGTGGTGCACGGCGTCTCTGGATTTTTTACCCTGGGCGTGTTGATGAATCTGGGTCCACGCATTGGTAAGTATGATGCCAATGGCAAACCTCGTCCGATTTTGCCCCACAATTTGCCGTTGACAATGGTGGGCTTGTTGTTGATTTTCGTTGGTTTCTACGCATTCCTAGCCGCTTGTTTGATCTACCTGCCAGGGTATGAGAAAGAGACGACGATTTATGGAACACCGATGACGTTGGCGTCTGTCGGGGTAAGCACAACCCTTGCCCTAGCCGCAGGGTTGGTGGGTGCCTATATTTCCTCTAAAAGCGATCCCTTCTTTACCATCTCCGGAGGGTTGGCGGGCATCATTACCGTTGGTGCAGGCATGGATCTCTACCACCCCGCGTTGGTGATTTTGCTGGCATTTATCGGTGCTTTTTTGATGCCCAAAGTGATCATGGCGATCGAGCGCTTTGGCATTGACGACGCCGTGGGTGCAGTCGGGGTACACGGGTTTTGCGGTTTCCTGGGAGCTTGCTTAGTCGGATTTGCGGCAGCGGGTTATCCCCAAGGCGATGGCATTCCCAATATCAACCCGATCGGTCAAATTGTCGGTGCGTTTGATTTGTGTGGTTGTGCTGGGCTTCATTCCTGGCTACGGCAGCAGTTGGGTGTTGAAAAAGTTCAACCTGCTGCGGGTGTCCCACGAAGAGGAAGTAGCGGGTCTCGACCTTGCCGATCTGGGCGTCGAAGGTTACCCCGAATATGCCACCCCCTCCTTTGTTACCAGTGTGACCAACGGAGAAGAAGCCCCAGCCGCCTTTAGCTCAACCGAATTTGCCGCTGAATAAGGGAGATTGCCATGATTAGTCCATTTTCTACGTTTGAGGAATTCTCAGAGGCAGAAGGTCCGATCTACACCTTTGCCAACAACCCCGGCATGATCACGTTGCTGTTGCTGCTCTGTGCCGCGATCGTGCTTTATTTCCTCTATTCCTCCTTCAGTATGAAGCAGGATCGGATGATGAGTCCTGTAGCCCTTAGCCTGCTGCTAATAGCAGGGACAGTTTCACTGCTATCAATGCCCTTTCAACCCACCCAATCGGAGGCACGTCGTCCCCAAACCGAGCGTCAAGCCAATTGGCAACCATTGGCGTTGCTGGGCATGATGGGGACTGGGCGATCGATGTTCGATCGTAAGCGTCGTGCTCGTCGGGTGCGTCGTTAAGGACTGTGGATTAATTAAAACCAGATCTTTAATTTTTGAAAGCAACGCCCAGCGCTGCTTTCAAAAATTGAGTTTTGGGTTTTATTAAATTCTTCATTCTAAGCAACTGATTTAAATGGAATAGACCGTGGGGGCGATCGCTCGATCGCCCTTATTTTTGGTAGTGGAAAGTTATGTGGCGTTGCTGAATAGAAGTATGATTTGTGCCACCTTAAATGTGAGCGAGACGCTCACACTGTTTGGGGATATAGCAATCCTATTTGAATGATGAAATCCTGCCGCCCAAGATCCCCGGCTTCTTTTGGAGAAGCCGGGGATCTTTGTTTCACGGTTGATTTAGGATTGCTATATTAGGCTTTAGTCGTGTGAGCATCTTGCTCACTTCCCTGATTTATACTGCAATTCAGCAATGCCAGTATTGAATCAGTTAGAAAACTTTTACAACATGGCTCAAGCTAACCCATGCAAATCCCCGAAGCAAACCGAGTCACGTCCAATCTCTACGAAGCGGATTTCTATGCTTGGACACAGGAACAGGCGAGTTTGTTGCGCGATCGCCAATGGGGTCAACTCGATCTACCCAACCTGATTGAGGAGATTGAATCCTTGGGTAGACAAGAGCGACAGGAACTGCGTAACCGTTTAGGGATACTGATCGGACATCTATTGAAATGGAACTATCAACCCCAACGTCGCAGTCGGAGTTGGTTCGCCACCATTCGCATTCAGCGCCGTGATATTACACGATTACTAAAAGAAAACCCAAGCCTCAAACCGTATTTAGATGAGGTACTTCCCCAAGCTTATGAAACTGCCAAAGATCTAGCTATCGGAGAAACCGATTTGTCAGAATCAACCTTTCCCGCCCATTGTCCCTATAGATTGCTTGAGATTTTGAGCGATCGATTTTATCCAGGGGAGCCGAGTGAGCTTGTAAGCAGTACTTCATGAATTAGTTGGCAAATCCTACTTGCGACGCTGTTTGAATGATGAAATCCTGCCGCCCAAGATCCCCGGCTTCTTTTGGAGAAGCCGGGGATCTTTAGTTTTACAGTTGATTTATTATTTAACCCACCGCCACTCCCACCCGCGACAGCAATCCATCCCGGCAATACTCTGCTAGAAACGGAGAGCGATACCCCTCCTCTGTCCAAAGAATCGGGAAAAAGCTTTCCGACATAGTTAGATCGCCCACCTGCTTGTAGCGTCCGTAGATGTAGCCCGGTTTGTTGGCGGGGTGAAATTGGGCGATCGCCGGGATGGTGTGCAAGCCAATGCTATGAAACGTGCCCTCTGTGCGCGTCGTCTGGCACAAGCCATGCCACGTTCCGCCCAGAATGAAAGGCGCAGCCCCCAACGGGAACTTCTACCACCACCAATTCGGGTTCCGTCACGCCTGCCTGCTCCGCTGCCTGCAACATTGCCCAGCGATAATCCTTGGTGGGCGCGTGAAATTCCCCTTCCACATCCACCAGATCCCATTGGTGGGAGCCTCTGGCATACACCAGCGTGCCATCCGCAGCGGTGGCATCGTTCAGCGCAATCCAGCAAGTCATCATCTGGGGCGGATTTAAATAATCAATGTAGGCTCCGTCCTGGTGCATGGCGATCGCCTTTGCCCCCGGTGGCTTCATCCACAAGCTGTCCTGTCCAATTCGTGCCCCACTCCACCCTGCCAGCGTGGCGGAGAGTCGTCCAATTTCGGCGGAGAGCACCAGGCTGGCGATCGTCAAATCACACTTCCAGCCGTTGCAGATCTCGCGGGTAATATCGGGCAGGCTCATTCCGGGTCGCCAGTGCCACTCATCGGGATAGATGCCCGTTTCAAACTGACCGTGAAACAGCGGTTCCATTCGAGCTACCAGGGCTTCGGTAAAATCGAGCGGCAGGAAGCGATCGAGAATCAAAAACCCGTCTTCCTGGAACTGGTGAATTTGCGCTTCGGTGAGTTGAATTGGCTCGTAATCCATGCTTCCTGACCCCTGTCGCCGTTGGCAATCTATAACTTGTTATAATAAGCTCACCTTCGGGAGAAAGTGTATTTCCAGCTACGTTTCAAAGGGTTCTCACCCTGCAAGCTAGGAGATTGCAATGGCTACCCAAAGGATTTCTAATATGCACTCTCCCACGACGATCGCCCCCGGCTATCTCCACATCATCGCCAGCGATTTTGATGCCCGTCCCATGACCTACGTGGAAGGCGATCGCTACGGCTATGAACCTGCGCTCACCCGACTGGTTTGCCAGCGCCTAGGATTGCAGCCTGTTTGGCACAATCTGCCGATGGCGGAGTTCTATTCCAGCTTGCAAACGGGCAACTACGACGTGATTTGGTTCAATCAAGCCATCACCCCAGAACGGCAACAGTGGGTGGATTTTACCCGTCCCTATGGTTTGTTTGATGAAGCGGTGCTGGTGCGGGCAGACAACCCGGCGCGATCGCCCGCCGATCTCGCTGGGCAACGGGTGGGGGGCTTGGCAGATAGCACCAACATTGCGCTGGCAGCCGGGTTTCCTGATGTGGAAGTCGTGCCCTATCCCGGTAGCGATCGGGTGTTGCCAGAAATGCTGGCGGCGTTGCGATCGGGCGAAATTGATGCCCTAATCGATGATGAATTGGTGCTGATTGTGCCTGCCGAGATGGATTCTAGCCTGCGAGTTGCTTTTAGTTTGCCGACTCAAGTGCCGTTTGCCATCGGCGTTGCCAAGGGAAACCCATTGCGCGACCCCCTCAACGCTACCCTGGATGCCCTGATTGCTGACGGAACAATGGCACAACTCTGGGCAGAATGGATTCCCTGGAAGCCGTTTCCGTTTGTGGAGGCAACCGCCAATTAGCCGCCTCAAAAATTCCTACATTCGTAGCATCAGATACAAAGCTGTTATAACAAGTCGGATTTACTGCCAATAGGTCGATGCTGTCGATCGCCCCGATTGTCCAGTAGTATTTCCGGAGGTCTGCGGTGACTGGTATTCTCACACGCGCCGAACTAACCGATCTAGAAGCCGCCGTTGCCGCCCCTGAGCGGGCGGAGCTGGTTCGCCAAGTCCGCGCCAAGATTGATGAGTTGGGGATTCAATACATCTACTACCAATTCATCTCGATCACGGGGGCGGATCGTGGGGAAGGGGGTCCCCGCCGACCACTGGGAGGCGATCGCTGAACGGGGAATTCAGTTGGTCTACGGGGCAACGGCAAATTTGTTTGTCGATCGCTACCGCAACTACATCGGCTATGGTCCCGAAGCGTCGGAACTCGTGGCAATCCCCGACCCAGAGACCTTTTGCCAATTGCCGTGGGACAAGCGAGTGGCGCGGGTGTATTGCACCTGTTTCCGCAACCGCGAGGAGGAAATCGACCCCGGTGCCTTTCTCACCTCCGATTGTCGGGGCAATCTCAAGCGCATCCATGCCGAATTTCAGCAGGAACACGGGCTGCACCTGCGCCACGGCTGTGAACCAGAGATGATGTGGTTAAAGAAAGGGGCGGATGGTCAGCCGAATGGTGGGGTGACGAAGCCCAATTGCTACCAGATCGACCAGTTCGAGGAATTGCGCCCCGTATTCCTGCGGGTGATTGACTATAGCCGAGCAATGGGGTTGGACATGATCCAGGGCGATCACGAAGATGCCCCCGGACAGTTGGAGTTAAATTTTACCTTTGACGATGCCCTGCGGACCGCCGATCGCCTCACCACCTATCGCCAAATCTGCGCCCAAGTTGCCCGTGAGTTCAACCTGATTGCCTGCTTCATGTCCAAGCCCTTCATGGGGGTGTCTGCGTCGGGTTGTCACCACAACCTTTCCCTCTGGCGCGATGGAGAAGAAACCCTAAAATCCTTTGGCATGGAGTCTTTGCCCGGTTTGGAGGGCAATTTCATGTACCGCAAAGGCGGCGAGAATACCTTCCTGCCCCAACCAGACATCGATAAGCGCCTCCCCGGACCCATCGGACTAAACTGTATTGGCGGCGTGATCGAGCACCTGGGAGCACTAACGGCGATCGGCTGTTCTACCGTCAATTCCTATCGGCGTCTGTGGGATACGGGATTGTGGGCACCCGTCTATGCCGATTGGGGGTATCAAAACCGCACCTGCGGATTGCGGGTCTCTGCCCCCGGTCGATTTGAGTACCGCGCCGTCGATTCGATGGTCAATCCCTACTTGATGGCGGGGGCAATTCTCAAAGCCTTCGATGACGGAATCAAGCGCAACCTCGACCCCGGTGCACCAGAGCAACGCAATTTGTACGAAGCGATGGAGGCGGGCAAACAGGTGAAGAAATTGCCGATGTCGTTGGGCGAAGCGATCGAGCGATTGGCAGACGATGAGGTGATCAAGTCCGCATTGCCGGGAGAAATGTATGGGTTGTATACCTGGTACAAACGCGATGAATGGGAGAAATTCCTCGCCACCACGACTAATTGGGATGTGGAGATGTATTTGGATTGTTTGCCCTAACGTTTACCATGGTGATTGAAAGCTCTGGCTGGAAATCGTTCGATCGCCTGTGGAGTTGTTCT
>JAAUSV010000089.1 GCA_012032525.1 Leptolyngbyaceae cyanobacterium SL_7_1 | reverse complement strand
ATTGTCTTCTGGGCAGGTGCCATGACCCTGTTTGAAGTGGCTCACTTTGTTCCCGAAAAGCCCATGTATGAACAGGGCTTGATTTTGCTGCCTCACCTGGCAACCCTGGGTTGGGGTGTGGGTCCGGGTGGTGAAGTGCTCGACACCTTCCCCTACTTTGTTGTGGGTGTGTTGCACTTGATCTCCTCCGCTGTGCTCGGTTTGGGTGGCATCTACCACGCAGTGCGCGGTCCTGAAACCCTCGAAGAGTACTCATCTTTCTTTGGCTACGACTGGAAAGACAAGAACAAGATGACCACCATCATTGGTATCCACCTGATCCTGCTGGGATGCGGTGCCTTCCTGTTGGTGCTCAAAGCCATGTTCTTTGGCGGTGTCTATGATACCTGGGCACCCGGTGGCGGTGACGTGCGTGTCATCACCAACCCCACTTTGAACCCGGCGGTAATCTTTGGCTATTTGCTCAAGTCTCCCTTTGGTGGCGAAGGCTGGATTGTCAGCGTCAACAACATGGAAGACCTGATCGGCGGTCACATCTGGGTTGGTTTCATCTGTATTGCTGGCGGTATCTGGCACATCCTCACTAAGCCCTTTGGTTGGGTGCGTCGCGCCTTCATCTGGTCGGGTGAAGCTTACTTGTCCTACAGCTTGGGTGCGTTGTCCCTGATGGGCTTCATCGCTTCCTGTATGGTGTGGTACAACAACACGGCTTACCCCAGCGAATTCTTTGGTCCTACGGGTCCCGAAGCGTCTCAAGCGCAGGCTTTGACCTTCTTGATTCGTGACCAACGCTTGGGTGCGGATGTGGGTTCTGCTCAAGGTCCCACAGGTCTAGGTAAGTATCTGATGCGATCGCCCACGGGTGAGATCATCTTCGGTGGTGAAACCATGCGCTTCTGGGACTTCCAAGGTCCCTGGTTGGAGCCGCTACGGGGACCCAACGGCTTGGATCTAGACAAAATCAAGAACGACATTCAACCCTGGCAAGCTCGCCGTGCGGCTGAGTACATGACCCATGCTCCCCTCGGTTCCTTGAACTCGGTGGGTGGTGTGGCAACCGAAATCAACTCGGTGAACTTTGTCTCGCCTCGCGCTTGGCTGTCCACCTCTCACTTCGTCTTGGGTTTCTTCTTCCTGGTCGGTCACCTCTGGCACGCGGGTCGTGCCCGGGCGGCGGCGGCTGGTTTTGAAAAAGGAATCGATCGCGAAACTGAGCCCGTGTTGGCAATGCCTGATATTGACTAATCCTTAGGGTTAGCTCTGTATCCAGTCAAAAGCTCCCGTTCTAGAACGGGAGCTTTTTTTGTTCAAGGCTTGTACTACTGCTGCGATAGCCGCTTCACGGCTTCACCACCTAGCCATTGATGAGTGTCTGCCAGTAATCCTGGAATTTTGGCAGCATGGGGACTTTGGGCGAGACAGGGATGGAGATCGAGACGATGCAATTGGTCGGCTTTGTTACCCGGAACCCAATGCCCGGAGTTGCCCAGCATGTTATAGCGGATGCGGGCGTATTCTTCCAAGTCGTAGGCGATCGCCAAATTCCGCAGCCACAAAATCATCCGAATATTCACCCGACCGGGAGTATCGTCCAACTTGGGCAACCCAATTTGCCAGGTTTTGTACCACTCCTCCCCCAATGATCGCATCGCTTCCTGTTCTAACCGTTGCAAAATCTCTGGGAGAACTTCGTCTACCCGATCGAGGTAATCCAGCGTTTTCAGGTGTTCATCAAAATCGCTGGGGCGGGCGGCTCCCAAGCTGAGGGTGTGTACCTGGGAATGGCTGAGGCAAAACAAATTGTTAAACACGATCGGGCTAAGGGGCGTACACAACTCCACTAATTTCTGTGGGGGTTTGTAGAGCATTCCCCCCTTATCAGAAGGGCTGATGATGAATACGCCCATATCGTGTTGGTGAGCAGCGGCGATCGCTGCCCAATTGTCCTGACGAATGTAGTACCAGTGCAGGTTGATATAGTCAAACTGATTAGTTTCAACTGTCTTGACGATTACATCAGTCGGGGCGTGGGTGGAAAAACCGATAAATCTTACCTTGCCCTGCTGCTGTAATTTACGGGCTGCGTCTACACACCCTCCAGGACGAACACTCCATTCCAATAGTTCGGGCGTGTTGATCCCATGTAGCCCTAACAAATCGACGTAATCCAAGCGCAGGTTGGAGAGGGATTGTTCCACCGTGCGAGTAAATTTGCGGGCGTCCGCCATCGGTTCCACTTTGGTTTGAACGATCAGCCGATCGCGCGGCAATGTGGGCAACACCTGTCCCAATTGCATTTCGGAAGAGCCGTAACCCCTCGCCGTTTCAATGTGATTAATTCCCAACTCAACAGCGCGGCGAATGGTTTGTTCTAAGTTCGCCTGGTTGTCCTTGGGAATTTGCCAGCCCGGTACATCTTGCCACTTGTACTGATAGCGCATTCCGCCACAGGAAAACACGGGCATCGCGAGTTCAGTGCGTCCAAACCGTCGGTATTGCATAGTCCTTTGATTGCAAGGGTCGTTACTTTAGTGTACGGAGTTGAGGGAAAAACGTTTTCGGTCGCGATATCTGTTAAAAAACTAGCAATAATAAGGTTAATTAAGGGTTATGTTAGGGTGTGCGATCGCGGGTACTGTATTGAAATCTTTCGCTTCCGCCATTTAACACCACTTCTAAATTATGAGGATTCGTTATGGATATTCCCGAGTTAGACGATATTGAGTCGTCGGTACAAGATTTACTTTCCCTAGCAAAAATAGAACTTGAAGAAAGACGACTGCAACAGCAACGAGAAGAAAAAATTCAAGCGGCACTGGCGGCAATTCAACAACGGCTAGAACCCCTCCTCAAGCAAATTCAAGAAACCCTCGCTATACTACCGCCAGAGGATTTTGTCGATAGCATCACCCGCCGCAAATTGGAGGAAAAAGCAGCCGATCTGCAACAAAAATTGGATCAAGCGCCCCTGCTGGCAGCCCAAACCGTCGATCGCCAGATGATTCTCAATGAGGAACGACTCTTAGATGAGCGCTTGACAGAGCAAGCCAATCGCTGGCGTCAAGGGCTAAAGGACGATCTGCTAGAAATGATTGCGGAGCAAGACCATTTCTACAGCGCCACCGATGCATCCGTGGCGGTGCGGGCACACCTACACGACCTCAAGGCGATCGGTGCCCTTGAGGAAGTGGTTGATGCCCTCATTCACCAAATCAATGCCAATAGTGAGGAAGGACCCGTTGCCCGTCTGCGGGGTAGCCATGAGCAAACGCTGAACTTTATCTACAACAAAGCGATGGAAAATCGCTCACGGGTCGATCGCACCTACGATGTGCAACCCAGGGTGCGCCATCGCTCCACCGAAAAACGTCCCAACCCCTACAGCAGCTTAGAGGGCAAAGTGGTGATTTTTGGCGGACACGATCGCCTGGAAACCGCCATTCGCAATCGTCTGCGCGATTCCAATGTCACCCTGGTCTGGTGCACTGCCCAAGCCGGACCCCAAATTGCCGAACAGTCGGAAAGCCAAATTGCCACCGCCGATCTGGTGCTGGTAATGACGGGCTACACCAGCCACAAGCTCACCGAAAAGGCAATGCAAGCCGCCAATCGATCGGGCAAAAGTGTGGAGATGATTAACACTACTGGGGTAATTCGGGTGTTGGAGGCGATCGAGTATGGCTTAAAAACCAAGCAACTGGCTCGACGCCTCAACCAATTTTCTCGACCTGCCTAGAGCCAAAGACACGAGCTGCTGGCTAGTTGTCTAGAAGCCAGCAGCCACAGACGAATCCTTGCCAAAAAATTAGAACAAACTCAGTTGAGTGGGGGCTACGTCGATTTCCCATACTGGAGTAGCCATGGGTATACCCTGCTGCTCCAATAGCTGCTGAACATAACGGGCATTGGCAGGCGATCGCTCCTCCACCGGACAATGCACAAAGAAATAGAGTTGCTTGCCCTGCTGTAACCACTCAGCAACCTGCTCAACCCATTCCAGCAAAAATCTGCTATTCAACGCTCGATCGGGGTGACTGATGTAGCGAATTAAGCCAAAGTCTGCGGTCATTACCTTCTGAAGTGGAAGGCGGGGCTTCTTGCGTTCGGACTTGAGCTGGGGATCGTCGGGGCAATCGTAGATGGGGCGAGTATCGAGCAGAACTCGTCCAACCCCGTGTTGCTGCAACAGCTCATTCAGTTGGCTGGCGTGGGGTTGCTTAAACCAATCGAGATGACGCACCTCCAATGCCAGTCGGGATTTGTCATAGTGCCACGCTTGCAGAAATGCCGTCAGATCGGAGAATTGGCGGGGGCTGTAACTGGGTGGTAACTGGGCGAAACAGACACCCAAGCGATCGCCCAACTGGCTCATATGATCGAGAAAATGGAGTGCGGCTGGAATCATCGGTGTGAGTGCGCCTTGATGGGTCACCGATCGCGGTAGTTTCAAGCAAAACTCAAATCCTGCTGGGGTTTCAGCCACCCAACGGGCGATCGTCGCTTCATCGGGGGTGGAATAGAAGGTTGTATTGCCCTCCACCGTGGTGAAGCGTTGGCTATACAAGGACAAGAACTCTGTCGCTCGGCTTCCGGCAGGATACAACTCCCCTACCCACGGTTTATACGCCCAGATCGCACAGCCCAATTGAAAATTCACACCCGTTCTATGTTTAAGGAACCCTAGACCTCTAAGCTATCGCAGTAACGCTGCCACCAACGATTTGCCAACCGCTTTTGCCTCTACGCCAAACTCTCATGTAGCGGTAATCCCCTGCGAAGGCATTTCCTAAATACGTGCCGCTCAAAAAAACTTGAGCTGACGCAAGAACAAAGTCTTCGCTCCAAACTCGTATTTCTAGCTCTTTAGGCACAAACTCATGGAACTGAGTACCGCCAGTCCGGTGCAAGTCTAAGTCCATTGCTTTAGTTGCCAGTTCACCCGTTGGTCCAGTGAAAAGCAGGTCATCGGCAATCAGCACGTCTAATTCAGACACGTTGGAGGTTGACATTGCGGTGTAGAGTCGCGCTTCACACTCGCGAATTTGGGTTTCAATTTCTGAATCCATAGTCCCCACTACAGTAAATACGAGAGATGGGTGCGGAGCTAGCCAACGGTTGCCCCAACAACAGTTTCATTTTACTAGACAGAAATACTGCTATCCCAGGATCAAGCCGCTTCTGGCAGACAGAGTTAGGGTCAATTCCTGCCCCTGCCACGTTGCCTCAGCATTGCCGTAGAGCAGGCGATCGGGCGATCGTTGCAGCTTCGCGCCCACCTCCGGGATCACCTGGTGAATTGGCTCGGTTCCCGCGTTGATTGCCACAATCACCACGTCCTCACCCAAACGACGGGCAAACACATACAACAGGCGCTCGGCAAACAGAATGGTGTAATCTCCCGTGCGCAGGGCAGGGTGGGCATGGCGCAGGGCAATCAGCTTGCGGTGATACGCTAGAATCTCTTGATCCCACAATGCCTCGTTGGGGAAGCCACGCCGACTATCGGGATCGAGGGCGCCGACCAATCCTACCTCATCACCGTAGTAAATGCTGGGAGCACCGGGGAAGGTGAGCAACAGCATGGTACAGAGTTCCACCGAGGGCTTGTCGCCTTGAGCGATCGAGATCACCCGTGCCGTATCGTGGCTATCCAACAGGTTTAGTTGGGTTAATTGAATCTCCCAGGGATACAGCGCCAACAACTCCTGAATTTTCTGCGCATATTCGGGGGCAAAAAGGGGCGGGTAGGGGTCGTAGGAGCGGTCTTCCACTTGGGCGATATCAACGCGATCGCCTGCGACAAATGCGATCGTTGGTGCCGTAAACAAATAGTTCATCACCCCATCAAACTGGGTGCCATCCAGCCATTCCCGCGCATCCCGCCAGACTTCACCGACGATATAGGCATCTGGGTTTATGGCTTTGACGCGATCGCGAAACTCCTGCCAAAACCCTGGAACCGTAATTTCAAACGGCACATCTAATCGCCACCCGTCGATTCCTACCTTGAGCCAATACTCGGCGATCTCCATGATGTATTCCCGCACCGCTGGGTTGGCATGGTTAAACGTCGGCAGGGCGCGGTTGTCTGTCCAGCTAACATAGTTGGCGGGTTTGGAGCCGTCGTAGGCAGACAGGGGCCAGCCTTGAATTTGAAACCAATCTAGCCAGGGAGAATAGGGTCCATTCTCTAAAATGTCATGGAAAAAGAAGAAGCCGCGACTGGCATGGTTAAATACGCCATCCAGCACAACTTTGATTTCCCGTTTGTGCGCCGCATCGAGTAATTTTTCTAGCGCAATATTGCCACCCAGGAGGGGATCGACCTGGTAATAATCATGGGTGTGGTAGCGGTGGTTACTGGCGGATTGAAACACTGGGGTGAAATAGATGGCGTTAATCCCCAAATCCTGCAAGTAATCCAATCGATCGATTACCCCCCACAAATCGCCTCCCTTATACCCTTGCAGGGTTGGCGGGTCGTCCCACGCTTCTGGCGGCACGTAGTTGAGAATGCGTTGCAGTGGTTGTCCCCCTTTGGAAAAGCGATCGGGGAAAATTTGGTAGAAAACCGCGTGTTTGACCCAGTCGGGCGTTTGAATTTGCATGAACAATCGGGAGAGGATAGAAGGACAAAGGCGGGTTAATCAATAATCACATCACCGGATGCTTCAACGATCAGACCTGCTTCGCTAGAGGCAAAGTCGGCAATCTCATCCAGCGTCACTTGCAGTAGCCCGGTTCCGGCGCTCTCTAAGGACGCATCGAGAAATCCGTTATCGGAGCGATTGAAGGTCATTTGTACGGGGGTGGGTAACTCCAGCAGCAGCACAGTTTCGCCAGCGGGAAGCGATCGTGGCTCCGTATCCCTCAACACCTGATAGGTAATCTCGGTGTTTGTATCGTTGAGCAGCGTAATATCGACTAAGCCCGATCGCAATTCGATCGTGGTGGCAGGATTGCGCAGCAATTCTGGCAGGGGATTGGTATCGGGGATGTCTAGGGGTAGTACATCTAGGGGCAGTACATCCGGTGTTCTAACTTGCTTTTGGGTCTGGATTTGGGTGGAATTGGGTTGGGCGATCGCAGATGTACTAACCATCCCTAAGACGCCAACTAAACCAATGCATCCTATCCAACTTGCACGATGAGCCATGATTTTCTCCTATCGGTCTCCTATCAGGTTGAGGGATCGGTCAGCAACCTCACCGATCGTCAGCAGTTAGCACCAACACTTTACAGGAAAGGCTGGTTTCTCTCTGTTCAACCAGAATTGCGACGCCCCTATCCTAAAAGAGTTCCTCCCAGAAAAAACCCTACCAAGGGGTAGAATTCCACTACGATCGAGGCAGCATTCTGGAGCTTGGCAATGGTCAGCACTCCTTCGACCGAGAATTCCACCGATTCCCGTGTCCTCCCCGAACGACGAGTCACGTTGTACAGCATCAGTTGGGATGCCTATGAGCAGATCTTGGCAGCGTTGGGAAACGATCGCGCTGCCCAACTCACCTACTTCGAGGAAACCCTGGAAATTATGACGCCGCTAGAAGAACACGAAAATTCCAGCGACCTAATCGGGGATTTTATCAAAATTCTAGTGGAGGAAAATAACTTAAATATTAAAAGCTTGCGATCGACGACTTTGAAGCGATCGGACCTAGCGGTAGGTGCGGAACCAGATAACTGTTACTACATTGCCAACGAACCGGCTGTTCGGGGTAAAACGGTTGATTTGACTACCGATCCCCCTCCCGATTTGGTTGTAGAAGTCGATATTACCCACACCGATATCAACAAAACTGAGTTGTATGCCAAGTTGGGAGTACCAGAATTTTGGCGCTACGACGGTCGGCTGTGGCAAATCTACCAATTGCACGCTAACAGATACAAGGAAGTGTCCACTAGTCCCACCTTTCCCCAAGTGCCCAAGCAGCGGTTATACCAATTCCTGCGGGAGTGCGCCCAGCAGGGGGAGAACTCAGCCAAACGAAACCTGCGACAATGGATCAGGGAACAACTCAACGATCGAGAAAACCTTTAAACCTTGCGTAGGAAATCTGTCATTTCTACCCTTGGGCGTTATAGTGATTGAACGTCCTCCTGCATTCGCCACAACTCCATGACTCAGACGATCGACTTCCTCAGCCAACTCAACCCCTCTCAGCGCCAGTCGGTTGAGCATTTTTGTGGTCCCTTATTAGTGGTCGCTGGAGCCGGATCGGGCAAAACCCGGGCACTCACCTACCGGATTGCCAATCTGATTCTCAATCACCGAGTCGATCCAGAAAATGTGCTAGCCGTTACCTTCACCAACAAAGCGGCACGGGAGATGAAGGAGCGAATCGAGAAACTATTTGCCGAACAGGAAGCCTTGGCAAAGCATGGCAAACGGTTAGAAGCATTGACCGCTGTAGAACAGACTCGACTGCGATCGTATATCTATAAAACCATCACCAAAGAACTCTGGATTGGTACGTTTCACGCACTCTGTGGACGAATTTTGCGCTTTGATATTGAGAAATATCAGAGCACGCAAGGACACAAATGGACGCGAAATTTTTCTATTTTTGATGAATCAGATGCACAAAGTTTAATCAAAAATATTGTTGTTAATCAGTTAAATTTAGACGACAAGAAGTTCGATCCGCGTTCTGTTCGCTACGCGATCGGCACTGCCAAAAACCAGGGATTGTCACCCGAAGCCTTTGAGCGGGAACAACCTAATTTTCGAGGACGGACGATCGCCAATGTTTACTCGGAATACCAAAAAGCACTGGCAGCTAATAACGCACTAGATTTTGATGATCTGATTCTGATTCCGGTACAACTGTTTCGCCAAAATCAGCAGGTGTTGAACTACTGGCATCGCCGCTTTCGCCACATTTTGGTGGATGAATACCAGGATACAAACCGCACCCAATACGATTTAATTCGGTTGCTAGTCACCAATGGCGAAGAGTCCCATTCTTTTAAAGATTGGAACAACCGATCGATTTTTGTAGTGGGCGATGCCGACCAATCAATCTACTCATTTCGCGCCGCTGACTTCACAATTCTCATGGGTTTCCAGGAAGATTTTGGCGATGGTTTGCCCGATGATGACACCCACACCATGGTGAAGCTGGAGGAAAACTATCGCTCCACTGAAAACATCCTGGAAGCCGCCAATCATCTCATCGAAAACAACACCGAGCGCATCGACAAAATCCTCAAACCCACCCGCAGCACTGGCGAATCCATCTACCTCTACCGCGCCGATGATGAGACTGCCGAAGCCCAGTTTGTGGTGGAACAGATTCGCCGCTTGCAGGACAATCCCGAACTTGACTGGGGCGACTTTGCCATCCTCTACCGCACCAACGCCCAATCCCGCGCCTTTGAAGAATATCTAGTGCGCTTCGATGTTCCCTACAACATTGTTGGGGGACTGCGGTTCTACGATCGCAAAGAAATTAAAGATGTGCTGGCTTATCTACGAACGATCGCCAATCCCGATGACAGCCTCAGCCTCGAACGCATCATTAACACGCCGCGCCGGGGGGTGGGCAAGGCAACGATCGATCGGCTCAAGCAAGCCGCTCAGGAACTTAACACTCCGCTGTGGCAAATCCTCAGCGACGAAACCTCGGTGCAGACCCTCGCCGGACGCTCCGCCAAAGCAGTGCTCGGTTTCACCCAAACGATTCAGAAATGGCAACAGGAATTGGAGAGCCTGCCCGCCTCGCAGATCATCCAAGGAATTCTGGACGACTCTGGGTACGTAGCGGATCTACGGGTGCAGGGAACCGATGAAGCCACCGATCGCCTGCAAAACGTGCAGGAGCTTTACAACGCAGTGCTGCAATTTGAGGAGGAAAACGAAGACACTTCACTGATTGCCTTTCTGGCGAATGCCTCCCTTGCCTCTGATTTGGACAAGCTCGATCCCAATGTTTCTAAAGTGTCGTTGATGACCTTGCATTCCTCGAAGGGGTTAGAATTTCCCATTGTGTTTCTAGTGGGGATTGAGCAGGGGTTGTTTCCCAATTTTCGATCGCTGGAAGACCCCAAAGCCTTAGAGGAAGAACGCCGTCTCTGCTACGTCGGCATCACCCGCGCCAAGGAACGCCTGTTTCTCACCTACGCCCGCGAACGCCGCCTCTACGGTTCCCGCGAACCCGCCAGTCCTTCTCTGTTTCTGGGTGAATTGCCCAAGGAATTGCTGCTGAGCAACACCGCCACTGCCATTCCCCAACGCCTGGCAACACCAATCCGAGAGGTTCGCCAGCGCAATGCCAATATGCCCGACACCCATGAGAATGACTGGACGGTGGGCGATCGGGTTTTCTACCAACCCTTTGGCGAGGGACACGTCACCCACATTTTTGGTGCAGGCAATAAGATCTGCTTGGCGGTGAAGTTTCCAGGGGTGGGACAAAAGATCATCGATCCGAAGTTGACACGGTTGCAGCGGGTGAGTGGGTGAGGGCGATCGGTCAATCCAGTCAAAATTGTTATCGGACTCGTCGCTTACTCCAGCAAGCGCTGCACTGAAATCGCTACCTCTGGAAACGCGATCGGATACATATCTCCATCCATCAGCGTCACCTGAGATACATACGCTCCATTCACAGGCTGACGCATTACCACCAATTCCATCCGCTTGAGATTGACTACCCAATATTCAGCAATTTCCGCAGTGGCATAGGCGTTGGCTTTGGGGTCTAAATCTTTTTTGAGGCTGCTGTCGGAAAACTCAATCAGCCAGAAGACATTTTCTGGGTAGGGATGATGACGGAGGTATTCTCTGCCCAAGGGCTGTACTACAGCGATGTCTGGCTCTGGTTCCGACTGAGTGGCAGGAATGGTAATTGGATTGCCCTGTCGAATTGTCACCCGATCGCCCAGCAATCCTCTCAAATAATCTCCAACGGTGCTTGAGTAGTATGCATGGGGTTCCCCTTCTGGTGCCATTTCGATAATTTCTCCATTCAACAACTCCACCCGCCGATCGGCGAGAATTCCCGCTGCGATCATCTGGTGATAGTCTTCAAGCGTCCATTTGGCGGTGATGAGGTGCGGGGTCATAGCTTGCTGTCCTGCAACGACACTGATCAGCACAATTGCTTTTCTGCTATTTTAGCGATCGCCTCACCCCAAACGTGCCCAAACCTCCGGTTAATCGCCAATTGGTAATTGCTCACACCCAAAACTCGAATTTCTACCCAGTGCAATTGGTCATAAACCAGCTATAAATGTCACAATAGACTCAATCAATGGACACAAATATTTAGGGTTTTTATGGTGTTTAACCCTGACGATGCTAGCTTCTTTGGTGGCGGTGGTTCAGAAGACGCTCAAGCCAATCAGTTACTTAAGTATCTCCAGAACCAGTCTCCTGAGGTTTTAGCACGTGTTGCCCGCTCGATTAGCCCTGAGATTAAGCAGATTATTTCTCAAAATGTTCAAGGGCTAGTGGGCGTTCTTCCTTCAGAGCACTTCAATGTGCAAGTCACGACCGATCGAGAAAATTTGGCGGGGTTGCTTGCCTCTGCCATGATGACGGGCTATTTTCTCCGTCGGATGGAACAGCGCATGGAGTTGGAATCGAGCATGACGGGCTCTATTTCGCTTTACCGCGATCCGGGCACAGATGCCAGTATTGATGAAGATTGATCATAGAGTGTTGGACAACGCCATTAGCAAGGGGTCTGGCTCTGTCAAACCCCGGCTAGCAGGTTCGAGGTTACCCGCTTTATTCGACTGGCAAGGCTCTAGGTTGCACCTCGATTACTTGCACAGTACCACCTCGGTTAATTTCTACTGGTAGTGGCTCACCGATCGTGCTGGCTTCAACCTGCGCTTGTACATCCGCTGCCGTCCTCACCTCTACCCCTGCAACCTTGTTGACAACATCACCAGTTTGCAGTCCGGCTTCGGCAGCGGGGCTATTGCTAACCACATCCAAAATCAAGACCCCTGTATCTGCCGTGATCGTGATTCCCAAGTTGCCCTGTTCATTGAGCCGCTGACGAATGATCGGGGTCAATTCGGTCATTTGAATCCCTAAATAGGGGTGCTGAACTTGACCTGTGGCAAATAATTGTTCGACCACTCGTTGGGCAGTTTCAATGGGAATGGCAAAGCCCAAGCCCTGGGCATTGGCGCGGATTGCCGTATTGATACCAATCACCTCACCTTGATCGTTGAGCAAGGGCCCACCGGAGTTGCCAGGGTTGATCGCCGCATCGGTTTGAATGAACTGTACCCGCCGATCGGGAATACCCACCTGAAAACTAGAACGCCCGGTAGCACTGATAATGCCTGCGGTGACGGTGTTGTCTAGCCCAAGGGGATTGCCAATGGCGATCGCCCACTGCCCCGGAATCAGATTCTGAGAATTTCCTAGCGTCACAGTGGGCAAGTCGATCGCTTCAATCCGAATCGCGGCGATGTCAGTCACCGGATCGACCCCAATTACTTCGCCACTAAACTCGCGCCCATCCTTGAGGGAAACCATGACCGAATCTGCCCCTTCCACCACATGGGCATTGGTGACAATGTGACCATCGGTGGTCAAAATAAAGCCCGATCCTGTGCCCTCCACCCGTTCCTCTGGAAACTCTTCTTCTTCAAAGAACCGTTGAATGGGAGCTTGGAACCCCGGTGCTTGTTTAGCCACCGTTCGGGCGGCATCAATCCGCACAACGGCTGGACCAACGCGCTCCACCGCCTGGGCAATAAAATTGGCACTGCTGCGATCGTTGAGGGCAGGAATGGGCAATGGGGGATTGGCAGGCGTGGGCAACGATAGGGCAGTTGAGTCAGGAGTGCCCTGGCTGGGAAGACGCTCACTGGTGAGCAAAACCCCGCTTGCCCATCCAGTCAGCCCTCCTACAATGAGAAAAGCAGCATAGATACCAAACTGTTTTGCAGACAAGCTGATTGGAGCTTTTTTTCTCATGACGCTGTGTTTTGTGCGGATTCCAACCGTCAGGGCAGAAAATTTAAGTAAAGAAGATGGACTGGTTCATTTCATTCTAATCTGTCGTTTTAGCTCCCAGACAAGACTTTAGGATTTGACCCAACTCCAGACAACTATTTCCATTACTCCCGTTATCGTGGGCGCAGATAAATTGCAATCGATCGCAGTGGTTTTCTTAAGGTTTATTCAAGTTATGAAAATGCGGAACGGGTTCCTGAATCTTTTGATCTTGCCAGTGGTGCTAGTGGGGGTTGTCCCACCCGATCGGGCGCTGGGACAACCAACTACATCAACGACTAATGCTGCTCCAGCCCCAACTAAACAAACGGGCGACCTTTGTCCACAACCCGCCCTATCGAGATTGACACGACACCGAGTTGCAGCGGGAGAAACTGTGATTACGATCGCCCAACAATACAGCCTGATTCCGGCAACATTGATGGGGCTAAATCCCAATTTACGGGAGGGCAATGTGCCAGTGGGAACCGAGGTGTTGGTTCCTCCCTACAACGGCATTCGGGTAGAGGTTCCCAGCGGCAGTAGTTGGCGGGATATTGCGGCTGCCTATGGTGTTAGAGCGGATGCGTTGTACGAAATCAACGGTTGCCAGGACAATCCCAGAGTTGTGTTTATTCCAGGGATCAACTGGTCGCCCAATCAACCGACTACGGGGTTGCCCTCGCAATCGAGCGCGGTGTTTACTGGCTATCCCCTGCCCGCAACAGCTTCTGTCCTAACTGCCTATGGTTGGCAGGCAAGTACCGCCACTACCGAATTGGTATTTCACAGTGGGGTTGATTTGGCGGCTGAGCGGGGAACTCCCGTATTAGCTGTGGGCGGAGGCACAGTCGCATTTGTGGGAGAGCAGGGTGCCTACGGTAATTTGATTGTGATCAACCATGCCGAAGGACTGCAAACCCGCTATGCCCAACTGGACGGCATGATGGTGGAAGTCGGACAACGGGTGAATGCGGGCGATCGGATTGGCACCGTTGGCTCAACGGGCGTAGCCAATGCTCCCCATTTACACTTTGAGGTGCGATCGAATTCCAATCTCGGCTGGGTGGCGCAAGATCCGGTGGACTATGTACGCAACCTGCGGTTCTAGAGGATAGGGAGCGATCAGCCACTGGCGGTGTTGATTCCCTTCAGTACCAAAACAGGGGAGAATGGGATATCTTTACCGATTTAATCACTGCCAAAGGAGCGTGCTGTGCCATTTTATTATCCATCTGATCCGCCTTATTTTCTATTTGTAGCTGGTTTATTGGCAGGCATGACCTCTGGGCTGGCGTTTGAAGCAACCCTGAAACAGTCCGTTAACCAATGGGCAAAAAATCGCTCGACCCGCATTCTTGCAACCATGCGGGGACCACAACTGTTGGTCCCCTTCCTAGGGATCATGGGTGGGGTGACGGTGTTTTTGTCCTCCGGTCTAGAAATTTTTGGGTTTCCCACTAAACTTGCCTACAGTGTGGCGCTGCCCCTAGCAGTGTTGACTGGCGTGTTGGTGTGGACGCAGCTCGGTCGGATCCTAACCCAATTGGAGCGGGGTGGCTCCAAGGCGTTGGGATCTCGATTCCTTGAGTTGAACAACTTAGTCGAGAATTTCGATCGCCTGCAAACACGCTTCTACTGGGGCACGTTGCTTCAATGGCAGCGACTAG
>JAAUSV010000088.1 GCA_012032525.1 Leptolyngbyaceae cyanobacterium SL_7_1 | reverse complement strand
GGGCGATCGCTCCCTACCCTTCATGCTCAAACTGCTGATGCAACCGCCGTTAAATCTTCCCCAAACCGATGCGGAGCAGATGGTAGCGCAGTTGCGCTACTTTTGGGCAGACATTGCCAGTGGCGATCAGGTGTTTGAGTTTCCAGAGTTGCCTGCGGCGGCTCAGCAGTATTTTCGGCGTTATGGGGCGATCGATGGGGCTGGAAATCCGGTTTTAATCGATAACAATACAACGTTGCAATTGAGGTAGGCTGGCTGATTCGTTGGCAGTTGGGCGTGGAACCTATTTGTAGGAGCCGTTGATGAAAAGCCAAAGTTGCTGTTATGAGGCAGTTTCGAGTTCAAAGGTTCAAGCTTCGCCTTGGAAACTCAACCTTCCTCACCTCGCCCCCACCCAACGATTTAGCAGTGCATTCACCGATCGCTTTAATTGTTGCTTGCGTCGCCAGCGATCGAACGCCCGTTCATAGCCTTCACCCTGGGTTTGGAAGGTCTTCCAGGCATTCAATGCTAAAAACAAACCCCAGATCAGCAGGATGTAGTGCGCCCAAATCGAGCCGCCATAGGTGACGACATTCAACACGATCAAAAATCCATTGACGATGGCAAATCGAGCCGCTTGCTGCTGAAATCGGTGGCGGCGGTAGGTGTTGAAGGCGCGTTTCTCTTGATCGATGCCCCGGTAAGCCACCCATTCCTGCTCTGCCTGTTGGAGTTCGTCGCGGGAAATGCCCATTTCATCGGCAATTTCCAGGAGTTGGCTGCGGGAGAGGTCGCCCGATTCCGCTTGGCGGGCGATCGCAATCTGAAGGATCTGTTGAACGTCTTCCGGGCTATATGCTTCCATAGGACCGATTGGTGGGTGAATTGTCTAGGCTTCTTCTAGTTTACGAAATTCTAGTTTATGAAATTTTGATTTGCCCAATGGCGTTAGCCCTAGCCCAGCGGTGTGACGAAATATTCCAATAAGCGACGTTAATCAAACCGATTAGGATAAATTGTTAAAACATTCCTATGATTTTGATAGGTGATTCTTAAATTGAGCTAATCACTTTACCCCTATAATTAGGTGGAGTATTTAGTTTTGCTTGGCTCTAGCGGGTTAGCATCGGCGTCACTATATTGACTATTTAAATCTCGATCGCTCAGGCAAAGCGTACTATTTTGGTTTTTCTAGAGGAATGGCTCATGAGCGCCGCCGAACCAGGCAAAACCAGTCGCAGAACACGAACAAAAGCATCTCCGGCGACAGGTGCAGCAGATCAATCAACGGGGTTAAACACACCAATGGCTGAGCAAGAGAAGAGTACAGAAACCACCCAAAAAGCGACATCCAGCGACAAAGGGCAAAATGGTCGTCCTGAAATGACGGCATTGTCCCTCAAAACCGAGCCAGAGTCTGACCCTAAAGGCGCACTGCAACTGCGCTCTAGCGAAGATTCCTCCGAAATCGAAGTCGTCGAACAATATTCAGAGGCAGGGTTGCGACCGATCGCCGCCAGCCACCTCAATGTCTACGGTACTATCCTTAATAATCGCCCCATCATGGCAAGCAATCTAAAAGTCGTCGATACCAGCCTCGTCGGGAACCGTCCCATCTTCGCCAGTGAGTTGGTGGTGCGCGACGATCTCACACTCCCCGGCGGACGCCCCGTGTTTGCCAGCAACCCCCAGTTGCTCGAAGCGACTCAGTTGCCCGGTGGACGCCCGATCGCCTCCAATGATTTGGGAGAAGCCGAAGCACTGATGGGTTACATCGACTAGACTGTATAGGTCTTGTCACTGGGAAGGCGAGCCGCTGACCCGATCTGCCACCCTATGAAACGCCTCCGCAACCGAATTGGGCAATGGCTGCCAGACCTGGACTATCGGGTCTGGCTTTTAAGTATGGGACGATTATTATCCCAATTGGGCACAGGGTTTACGCTATTCTATGCCCCCATCTTTTTTGTCAATCAGGTTGGGCTATCGGCGAGTGCGGTGGGGGCGGGCATTGGCAGCGGTTCGATCTCCGGGATTGTGGGGCGGATCATGGGCGGGTCGATGGCGGATTCTCCCCGCTGGGGACGCCGCAAAACCCTGTTGATTTCGGCGGCGATCTCCGCGATCGCTGCCTTGGTATTTGTGGTTGCTACCGATCTTCCCACCTTTGTTTTAGGCAATTTGCTGATGGGGCTGGGAGTGGGGTTGTATTGGCCCCCCACGGAGGCAGTTGTGGCTGACTTGACCTCGATCGAGCAGCGCAATGAAGCCTTTGCCATTACTCGCCTGGGCGATAGCTTGGGTTTGGGATTGGGCGTGGTGCTGGGTGGAGCGTTGATCAGCGGCACGGGGAATTACCGAGCGCTGTTTGTGATCGATGGTATATCTTTCATCGTTTTCTTTGGGGTGATCTATTGGGCGATCGCCGAAACGTTGCAAGCCAAACAATCCCACACCGTTATGCAGGGATGGGCGGCGGTGTTGCGCGATCGGGTGTTGCTGGTCTATGCGATCGTCAATGTCCTCTTCACCACCTACTTGGCACTGGTGAATAGCGCCATCCCTCTCTACTTCAGTAACTTCCTCTCGCTGCCCAATGCCAAAGGGTTCGCCGCTGCCACCCTCAGCGGCTTGTTTGCTTGGCACGTCGGACTCACCGCCCTGACCCAATTGCCCGTTGCCCGTACCCTCACCCGGTTCCGCTACTGTCAATCCCTGATGCTTTCGATCGGGTTGTGGGGAATTGGCTTTGGCTTTGTTTGGCTCACGGGCATTACCTTGACTGGACACTTGGGTTGGGCAGCCGTGAGTCTGGCAGTATTGGCGATCGCCACCGTCAGCTACATGCCCGCCGCCTCTGCTCTGGTCGTTAGCCTTGCCCCGGTTGCCCTGCGAGGCGTCTACCTATCCGTCAATTCCCTCTGCTGGGCGGTGGGCTACTTCATTGGTCCCACCATCGGCGGTTGGGCAATGGATCAGCCTACCCCGATCGCCCACGGATTTTGGATTGCCACAGCCCTTAGTATCATCGTTGGCATTGGCATTCTTAGTTATCTCGATCGCAGCGATCGCTTGGCAGGTAGGGAAAGCCACACTGCACGAACTAGAGGGGATGGTTGAGGATGGAGAAGGATAGCAATTAGCTTCACTATTCATCCTTTATTCTTCATCCCTCTCCCATGAACACTACGCACTCAACTCCCGCTTCCACTGGCGATCGCATTTGGATGTCCTACCTGCTCTGGTTGTTTGGTTTCACCGGGTTGGCAGGGCTACACCGACTGTATAACGGCAAGATTGGGACAGGGTTGCTCTGGTTGTTTACCGGAGGATTGTTGGGGGTGGGACAAGTGATCGATCTGTTTCTTGTGCCCGACATGGCGGAGGAGCAGCGGGTGCGATTGCTTAGACGGGCTGGCGCGGCTTCCTATGGGGTGGGAACGCAGCCGATCGCAACCCAAACCGTTCCTCAATTCACCCAACAACAAGGGATGTTGAAATTGCTGAAGGCGGCTCAGCGCAACAAAGGCAAGTTGACCGTCACCCAAGCGGTGCTTGCTACCGAACTCAGTTTTGTCGAAGTGGAAACGCTGTTGCGCGAGATGATGAAGCTGGGCTACGTCAGTATTGAAAACGATCCGCACACAGGGGTGATCGTGTACTACTTCGTGGAATTGTAAATGGATTGGTTGTTGGCACAAGCAATCCATTTGAATTGTGAAATCCTGTTGCCCAGAACCCCGGCTTCTCGAAGAAGCCGGGGTTCTTTGCGTTTACAATTAACTAGGATTTCTACAGTTCTGGCAATGGCTGAGCAGAGGCAACAAGGGACACAGCTCTGGATTGTTCCAGAATTTGACAACTTGGAGTTGTTTCGGGCGAACGCGATTCACTACAGCTATGCGCGTCATTCCCATGCTGGCTATGCGATCGGCATCATTGAGGCTGGCGTTGGCGGCAACTATTACCAAGGAGCGACGTATCTAGCTCCTCCCCAGAGCATTGTTCTGATCAACCCAGAAGAGGCTCACACGGGCTACTCGGCTGAGGAACTGCCGCTGACCTATCGCATGATCTATGCCAGTGTCGAGTTAATTCAACGAATAGCCGATGAGGTTGGAATCCGGGGATTGCCCTACTTTGGAGCAGCCGTTGTTGAGGACGAAATGTTAGTTGAAATGATTGTGGCGCTGTGCATTGCACTAGAGCGATCGCCCAGCCAACTAGAACGACAATCCTTGTTAGTTGAAAGTTTTTCCACACTACTGTTGCGCTACAACGATGTTAAAAGCCGTTCTATTCGATCGACTCAGAACCATCCTGCAATCGATTTAATCAAAGACTATCTGCACGACAATTTCAACTCCACTATTGCTTTAGAACAGCTCGTAGCGATTACAAACTTAAATCGTTCCTATTTAATTCGCCTGTTTCGTCAAGCCACAGGAATGCCACCCTACACCTACTTAAACCAGATTCGGGTGAATCAGGCAAAACAGCTATTGCGCCAGGGGATGGGCGTGGCGGAGGTGGCGATCGCCGTGGGTCTAGCGGATCAAAGTCACCTGACTCGCCACTTCAAGCGGATTGTTGGCGTAACGCCGGGTCACTATCGCCAGATGTCAACATCGTTCAAGACAAACTGATTTCAATACTCAGACACTTAGAAACACGGCTAGTTCTAAACTGAAAGATTTTTTGTTGGGCGATACCCAACAAAAAATCCTGGTTTGAATACCAACTGGAACATAATTTCTACGAGTAACAATCAGCATGAAAATAGACAGTTCAGCCCATCCGCCCGATTATTACCTTGCCCAAATCAACGTTGCTTTGATGAAAGCACCCCTCACCGATCCGATCATGGCGGAGTTTGCGGCTGCTTTGGATCAGGTAAATGCGATCGCCGATCAAAGCCCAGGATTTGTCTGGCGATTGCAAACTTCCTCAGGCAATGCCACCGATATCCAAGCCTACGCCGACCCTCGAATGTTGGTTAATCTCTCCGTCTGGCGAAGCATAGAACAACTTCAGCACTACGTTTACAAGAGCCTGCATGGAGATTTTTTTGTGCGTCGCCGTCAATGGTTTGAGAAATACCAGGGTGAACACTTTGCCATGTGGTGGGTTCCCCCAGACCATCGACCCACCGTAGAAGAGGGCAAAGCAAAACTAGAATACTTGGAATTGCACGGAGAATCCCCTGACGCTTTCACCTTTGCAAACCCCTCCATGGGAAGGATGAAGGATGAGGGATGAGGGTGAGAGTTTCATCCTTACAGATAACTACTGGCTTGCCGCGTAAACATCGTATGGTATCGATCGCCCTGTGCCATCAACTCCTCATGGTTGCCCTGTTCGACAATTCTGCCGTGTTCCAGGACGAGGATGCGATCGGCAATTTTTGCCAGGGCTAGACGGTGACTGACCACCACGGTCATTCTGCCTTTGGCAATTTCCCGAAAAATATCATAGATTTCGTGCTCGTTTTTGGGATCGAGGGCGGCGGTGGGTTCGTCAAACACCAGCAACTCCACTTCGCTGAGGCGGATGAGGGCGCGGGCGATCGCCAGCCGTTGCCATTGCCCACCGGAGAGGTCGATGCCATTTTCCAGTTGCTTGCCTAGTGGAGTTTCTAAGCCCTGATTTAGGTCTGCCACGATCGAGTAAATTCCCGCATCCTTAAGAACAGTGTGAAGGGCGCGATCGTTTTGCAAATCGGGCAAGTAGCCCCAGCCAACGTTCTCTCGCAGCGTGGCGGGGAAGCGGGTGTAGTCTTGCATGACAACGGCAATGCGCGATCGCAATTCCTCTAGCTTCAGCGATCGCAAATCCTGTTCATTCCAGTAGATCGATCCCTCAGTGGGGTCGTAGAGGCGGCAGAGCAATTTTGCCAAGGTGGTTTTACCTGCGCCGTTTTCGCCCACCAATGCCAGCATTTCTCCGGGTCGAATCGTCAAATTGATCTCCTGCAAAATCGCTCTGTCGCCGCCGGGGTAGCTGAAGGATAGATCCTGTAGTTGAATGCCTCGGTTGGCGGGAGAGACGGATGCGGTGGGGGCGATCGCCTCCAACCCGGTACACAGTTGCGGCTCTAGATCCAGCAACTGAAAAATTGGACTGGTCGCCAACGCCACATCGTAGATATCGCCTGTGTTGGCAATCAAAATATACAAGCTGCGACGGACTTGCAGAATGATGCCCGTGTAGAGCGCTAGATCGCCCAGGGTGAACGTGCCCTGCAACACGCCCCAAACCACGTAGACGTAGGGAAAGGCGGTGCCAAATCCCCCCACCAGTGCCCAGAGCATCACAGCCAGCGCTCCCTCACGACGCACTCGCTCCATCGTGCTAAACATTGTGTTGAACAATCCCTGCCAGCGATCGAGCAACACCGATTGCAGGGAAAACAACCGCACCTCCTTGGCATACACATCCCCGGTCAGCACCTTGGCGTAGATATTCATCTCCCGCGTCACCCCCGCTTGGGTTTCCTCGACGCGCCAGCTTTTTTTGTGGTAGCGCATCTCCACGTAGATCGACGGAATCGATGCCACCAACAAAACCAGGGGCACCCACCAGGCGATCGACACCGACACCGACACTGACGGGATGAAAATAAACACCCCCATCAAGGTCGCCGCCACAATAAACGATAGCCGTTGGATGCGTTGTAACCCTTTTTCGGTCAGTTCCAATAAGTTCAACAACTCAGGCATCTCAAACAGGGCAATGTCATCAAAGTGCGCCACCTTATCGAGCACCTTGCCCTGGGTGTAGCCCTGGACGCGATCGCGCAACGCCGCGAACAATGTTGTGCTGATGGAATCGATCGAATCCACTACCAAATTCAACACCACCGTTGCCAACACAATCCAAAGCAACGTTGGTTCGGCTTGCAAGAGGGCGATCGGGTCGGCGATCGCGCCTGTTTGCGACAAGCGCGAGACTTCATCAATCACCAACTTGCTGAGAAACAGTGTGATCGAGGGTCCCGTACCAACCACCAGGTTCAATAGGGCTAGATTGCGCAATTCGATCGGAGCGGCTTGAGCCACCATGCCTAAGCTGCGCCGCAGGGCTTGAAAAGGGGTGAGATCGTTGGGTTTCATGGCAGATGCGTTGAGTAGTAAATCGGGGGGAGATTTGGGGTTAGCAGTTAGCAATTGACACGGGTGGACATCTTCCCTCTACAGCTTGTGGGGTGGGCATCTTGCCCGCCTAGTCTAGACAGGTAAGATGCCCATCCCACAAGAGAAGGAGCATTTTAGCCTTGGCAATCAGCGATTGACTAACCGCTATTAACTATTAACTCCGCTATAACTACAGATTGGTTTTCTCAAAACCCGGAATCGAATTCGGGGAGGCTGGAGACAGAAGGCGCTGTAAAATCTGAAGGATTCCTTCACGAAATTGGCATGACCTATTGCCTTGGCATTGTGACGCGCTTTGGGCTGGTAATGGCGGCAGACTCCCGCACCAATGCAGGGGTTGACAATATTTCCACCTACCGGAAATTGTTTGATTTCTCCCTACCGGGCGATCGCGTCCTGCTGTTGTGTACCTCTGGCAACCTCTCGATTACCCAGGCGATCGTCAGTGCCTTGCAGCACGGTCTAAAAACCGAGAGCGCTCAGACGCTGCACACCCTACCAACCCTCTACAGCATCGCCCAGTATGTGGGTGACACGGTGCGGCAGGTGCGCGATCGCGATCGGGCTTGGCTAGAAAAAGACGGCATCGACTACAAATGCACCCTGTTGCTGGGCGGACAGGTTGCAGGCGAGAGTCCCAAGCTGTTCATGATCTACAGCCAAGGCAACTTCATTCAAGCCACAAAGGAAATGCCGTTTCTGCAAATTGGTGAGACAAAGTATGGCAAACCGATTCTCGATCGCACCCTCACGTTTGAAACACCGCTAGAGGATGCAGCTAAATCGGCGTTGCTGTCGATCGATTCTACGATGAAATCTAACATCTCAGTGGGTCCACCGATTCACCTCGTCATGTATGAAGCCAATCGCTTTACCATTGCCCATCAACTGCAATTGCGATTGGGCGATCCCTATCTGGTAGAGGTGCGAAAACGTTGGGAACAGTCGCTGCGAGAGGCATTTGAGCACATCCCACCGATCCAATGGGGCTACGGCATAGAGCCAACGGCAGCGGATGTTCAAGATGAAGGCGGAAGCATGAAGGCGGAAGCATGAAGCAGGGGAGAGAATCGGTCTGTTTGATTCCTCATCCTTTATCCTTCATCTGTTACAACACCTGCATCACCGATCGCCGCAAAATTTCCGTCACCTCCGCCGCCATGCGGGCATCGAGTTGACGAGCCTCTTCGTTGCCATCCCCCAGTTTTTTTGCTGCAATCAGCGTCATACTCAGGGTTCTTACCGCCGCTGGAGCGCCCGCCTGACATAGGTGTTCGTCAATGAACTGGACGAATGCGGTGTAGACCAGTTCCGTGCGATGGCGAATGCCGCTGCGTCCAAAGCCTAGCTTCGACACAATCACGGGTGCCCAGATCACCTGTGCCATGCCGAGTCGCTCGATCGCCACATCCAGATATCGCGCCGAGTCCATCCCCATGGCTCGAATGATGCTCTCCAGACTCTTCCATTGGGTTCCCGGTAATTGGGCATCGGCGGGCAGGTGCAGATGCCAGCCCAGCATCGAGATCAGGCGAGTCAGATCGTAGGTGGAGAGGGTGTTGTCGCCCCGGTGGTTGGCAGCGGTGGACTGGAGTAGCACCTTCTTTTGCGCCTGATCCCACAATTCCGGCACTTGCATAAATGCCCCTTCGCCATACCGTCCCCGAAAGCGCAGTGTGGTGTTGCCCGTAATTTGTTTGATCCAGGTTTCTAGCTGGTCAGAGGTGTTAAACTGCTTGAACATGGCAGCGAGGGAGTTGGAGCTACCAAATTCGTGGCGGTAGCTGACAATATCCACGACTAGATCAAAGAATTTGTAGCCTCTGGCGCTCTGGCGGGGACGCACCAAAAATTATCCAAATCGGCTTGGGGAAAGCTGGAATTGGTGCGGGAGCGATCGCCAACACGGGCACAAACTTGGTAGCACTCCACAATTCCACGTTGCGCAGCGGTTCCCGTCCCAACCAGCGCGTCCGCAATTCTCCATTGATAAAGCGTCCTTCACACACGCAGGCTTGACGAATGTCGCTGTGGAGAAAATGCAATCCGGTGGTTTCAATCGTGGGCATTTCTCCCCGCTGGGGAAAGGGGGCAAAGGCAAGGGTCTGATCGATCGTTTGGGCAATGCCAGTCAGCGCCAGTCCCGCCGTTGGCTGATGTGGCTTGGGCTTTTCCCGCAAATAATCTGGGTAGTAGTCTACCTCCGCTGCGTAGGGAGAGGCTTCAATCCCCCGATCGAGAAATGCCAGTCTTGCCGAGTCAAACCCCTGTTCCTGGCGCAGGAATTCCTGGTAAATCCGAGCGCGATCGCCCGCGTGTTCCAAAATAAAACACACTTCATCTAAATTTTGAAGCTGTTGCAATAGCGTAGGGTCGATCGTCCCCGTGGTCGGCGGTGGTGCTTGCATTACCGTGGCAAATTCCGCCAATGCCGCTGCGGTTGCCGAGTCATAGCGCCCGTTCAACGCCGCTCCGCCGGGATACAGCTTGAAGGCGTGCAGGCGAGTCTGCACATCCTTGACCAGGGTGGCATTGGCTCGTAGAGCCGGTTGAAAAATCTGGGTCGTGGCATCTACCTGGCGGAGGCGGGAACTCCAGGGCACATAGGGTTGGGGAACCGCATCACTAAACCCCAACGCTTGGCACAGAATTGCCGCAATTTGGCTACGAGTGGCAGGTTGATTGGGATGTAACCGCCGCACATCGGGATGATTGACCACCAGTCGGTGGAGAACGGCGCTGGCGATCGCCCCCCTCGCATACCCCGGAACCTCCGCTGCATCGTCGAAGTAAAGTTTTACCAGGGCATCGGGCTGGGACGGAATCGGATGCTGCAATCCTTTGGTGAGAACCAGGAAAACCTGCAATCGAGTCAGGGGGCGATCGGGCTGAAACCTGCCATCGGGAAACCCCGCAAACAACCCCCGCTCCGACACCCAACCCACCACCTTGGTTGCCCAATGGTCAGACGGAACATCGAGGAATGATTGGGCATCCCGATTGGGGAGGGTCTGAGGAAACACCCAATACAACAACGAGGCAAATTCTGCCCGCGTCATCGGCGCATCGGGGCGAAATTGACCATTGGGATAGCCGATGATCAAATCTTCCTCTGCCAGTCGTTGGATAGATGCATTTGCCCAGTGGGCATCGATATCAGAAAACAGGCGATCGGACATGAATCGTTACGTAGGCGCAACCTTCACTACACTACACTAAACTCTCTCCGCTGCTCTGAAATACCTGTTACCCTGACTAAAGAACCTCTCCCATTCCTCCCCTGTGACTACTGCTCCCGCCACCATCAAGTTTCTCCAGCAGCCCACCTCGATCGCATGGGTAGAGCAGGCGATCGCCAACCTCAATGTCATCCTGCTCGATCACTCCCACTGTGAGCGCAAAGCCGCCAGTGCAGCGTTGAACCTGATGTTCCGCTATCCCTCTAGCGCCAAACTGGTACGTACCCTAACGGCGATCGCCCAGGAAGAATTGCAGCACTTTGAACAGGTGAATCAGTGGCTCGATCGCCGAGGCATTGCCCTTGCCCCGCTGGATGCCCCGCCCTATGGAGCCGGACTCAAAGCCCAAGTGCGGCGGAATGAACCCGATCGGATGTTGGACTTCCTGCTTGTATCGGGCTTGATCGAAGCCCGCAGCCACGAACGCTTGGGCTTGCTCGCCGCCCACTGCCCCGAACCCGACCTCGCCCAATTTTACCGGGGGCTAATGGCATCGGAAGCACGGCATTATGGAATTTATTGGACACTTGCCACGACCTATTTCGATCGAGCCACTGTCACCCACCGACTAGAAGAATTGGCAGCGATCGAAAGTCAATTACTCGCCACCCTCCATCCCCAACCCCGCATTCACAGCTAATCACGTTTCCTCTATCCCATGACAACTCCCCAAATCCAGTGGTATCCCGGTCACATTGCCAAGGCAGAGCGATCGCTGCAAGAGCAACTCAAGCTGGTGGATGTGGTGTTGGAGGTGCGCGATGCCCGGATTCCTTTAGCAACCAGCCATCCGCAAACGCCCCAGTGGGTGGGTAGCAAGGGGCGAGTGTTGGTGCTCAATCGAGTCGATATGATTCCCGCATCTGTGCAGCAGCAGTGGGTGAAGTGGTTTCAGGTGCGATCGGAAGACCCATTTTTTACCAACGCCAATCACGGGGCAGGCATCATGGCGGTGGCAGAGGCAGCAAAACTGGCAGGGGAAAAGGTCAATCAACGGCGGCGCGATCGAGGGATGTTGCCGCGACCGATCCGGGCAGTGGTAATCGGCTTTCCCAATGTCGGCAAGTCGGCGTTGATCAATCGCTTGCTCAATCGTCGGGTGGTCGAGAGTGCCCGTCGTCCTGGTGTGACTCGGCAATTGCGTTGGGTGCGAGTGTCGGATCAACTGGAGCTATTGGACGCACCGGGGGTTCTACCTTCTAAGCTAAAGGATCAAGCCGCTGCTTTAAAACTGGCGATTTGTGATGACATTGGTGAAGCCGCCTATGACAATCAGCGGATTGCAGCGGGCTTTGTGGATTTGGTGAATCAACTGCAACGGGAATCGGAGTTAAAAATTGTCGAAGGATTGCGATCGCGCTATCGACTCGACCCAATGGAATTGACGGGCGAAAGCTTTCTAGAAGCCCTAGCCGCCCACCGCCATCAAGGGGATGTGGAACGAACGGCACGGGAATTGCTGAATGACTTTCGCAAAGGATTATTGGGGGCAATTCCGTTGGAACTGCCCAATTCGATTTCAGAATAGTTTGACAATTCCCTCACCTAATAGATGGTGATGCCACCCCACAAGACAGGCAGCGTAGGCAACCGGTACAGCCAGATGACTTTGAATCATCTCCCGATACTGGCTCTTTTGCTTCACCCCTTTCATCTCACCCACCTTGGCTTTGTCCTTAAAGAATTGCACCGTAGGAGTTCCGGTAACGCCAGCAGCTTCAGCGATCGCCGGGTCTTCCTCAATGTCGATCTCAATGTAGTGGATCTGTCCGTCGAACTCATCCACCACCTTGCTCAGCATCGGTTTGAGCGTGTGGCAAGGACCGCAGGTGGGCGAGGCATATTTCACCATAATCAGGCGATCGCTGTCGTGGTAGAGCTTGCGCAGGGCATAGCCTCCCACATGGCGAGTGTGGTTGAGGTCATACTCGGCGGCTTGCTCGGCTTCGCTCTTGTGGTGGACGTGCTCCTCGTTGGGTTCTTCGGTCGGTTCCTGTTGGTGAAACTCCTGCGCCAAGCCATTCACGGACAACCAGCGCTCTGCTAGCATCGCCGCCATACACCCCGTTCCCGCCGCCGAGATCGCTTGACGAAACTCATGGTCTTGCACGTCCCCAGCCGCATAGACGCCTTCCAGGCTGGTCTCCACAGAACCGGGTTTGGTAACGACGTAGCCCACTTCGTCTAGCTCGATTTGCCCTTTGAACAGGGAGGTGTTAGGGGTGTGCCCGATCGCATAGAACAAGCCGCGCACATGCAACTCACCCTCTTCGCCAGTCTTGGTGTTGAGGGTCTTGATGCCCTTCATGTGGTCGGCTTCGCCAAACACGTCTAGCGCGGTCGTGTTCCAGTGAACGGTGATCTTGGGATTGCTCAGCACTCGGTCTTGCATGGCTTTGCTGGCACGCATCTTCTCGCTTCTTACCAACAAATGCACATGGGAACCGTATTTTGTCAGGTACACGGCTTCCTCTGCTGCCGAGTCGCCACCGCCAATCACTGCCAATTCTGCTTGGCGGAAAATCGGTGTGGCTCCGTCACAAATGGCACAGGCGGAAATACCCCGACTCCAAAATTGATTTTCCTGGGGCAAGGACATTCGCCTAGCTGTCGCACCCGTGGCGATGATGACGCTGTGCGCTCTGACTTCGCGTTCTTCCGAACGAATTACAAAGGGGCGTTGGCTGAAATCGACGTGGGTGACATCCTCGGTCACTAACTCCGCGCCCCAGCGCACCGCTTGGGCTTTCATCCGATCCATCAGTTGGGGACCCGTAATGCCATCGGGAAAGCCAGGGAAATTTTCTACCTCCGTGGTGGTCATGAGTTGCCCGCCGGGTAGCCCTCCAGCTTGAAACCCCTCAAACATGAAGGGCTTGAGATTGGCACGGGCGGCATAAATGGCTGCGGTGTAGCCTGCTGGACCGGAGCCGATGATCACGACATTCTCTATTGCTGGCTCTACTGCTGGATTAGTCATGGGATACTATAGATGAACTCATAACGACTACGTTTTGAGTATACACCAAAAAAAATCCCCCGTCCATTGGGACAAGGGTACTGAGAAAGATTGAAAAGTTCCCCGCGACGCCGTCTTACCTCAGTTTTTGACCTGGAATAAATCCAGGTGGGAATCTTGGCGCTAGCTTAAAGTTTCCGAGAACATGCTCGGTATACTGCCACTAACACAGCTTGTTTCCCTGATGAGTGAGTTGTAGATCATAAAACGATATCGGCAGTCACCAACGTCGCAGTAGAACTCCCCCATTGTAGCGAGACAAGTGGGGTCGATCGCAAGGGTAAAACCCGTCCCTAAGGAAACCGTGACAAAACTTGGTAATTGACTTGGTAATCTAGAGAACAGGCAATGGTAGGTTAGCTATTGGTGATTAGCAATTAGCGATTAGCAATTAGCGATCAGCCACTAGCCAACAGCCAATCACCCGTAATTTCCTATGACTGACACTGCCACCCCGACCAGTTCAACAGCGATCGCCCCCGATTGGTCTGTGCTGCTCAAACAACTGCTCGATCGCCAATCCCTTTCGGTAGACCAAGCCGCTGAGCTAATGCAAGGGTGGCTAACCGAAACGATTCCTCCAGTCCTGTCGGGGGCAATTCTAACGGCGATCCAGGCAAAGGGAGTGTCGGCATCAGAACTAACGGGGATGGCGCAGGTGTTGCAATCACAATCCCTGGGGAGCCAGTTTCAGCAGCGGTCTTCATCATTGCCGTTGATCGATACCTGCGGCACAGGCGGAGACGGAGCATCGACCTTCAACATTTCTACGGCAGTAGCGTTTGTCGCTGCCGCCGCTGGGATTGCGGTGGCAAAGCATGGCAATCGGGCGGCATCCAGCAAGGTGGGATCTGCCGATGTCCTGGAAGCCTTGGGCGTAAACCTGAGTGCCACACCCGAAAAAGTCCAAGCTGCCTTAGACGAAGTCGGCATCGCCTTCCTGTTTGCCCCAGGCTGGCATCCAGCGATGAAAGCCGTTGTCCCGATTCGCAAAACCCTGAAGGTACGCACCGTGTTTAATCTGCTGGGTCCGTTGGTCAATCCCCTGCATCCGAGTGGGCAGGTGCTAGGCGTCTACGACCCTCAGTTGGTGGAAACTGTAGCGCGATCGCTCCACCAACTTGGGCGCAAACAGGCGATCGTCCTCCACGGACGGGAAAACCTGGACGAAGCCGGACTCGGCGATGCCACCGATCTCGCCGTATTGTCCAATGGCATCGTCCGCTCGATCAGCCTCCACCCAGAAGCACTAGGACTCAC